>DAIOHI010000329.1:0-3523 GCA_036744815.1 Paludibacteraceae bacterium | reverse complement strand
CGCCCAATAAAGAAATGAGCCATAATGAGGGAAACTGAATTCGTTTGGATTCGAAATGCTCTGCCCAGCGCTTTGCTTATCTTTATATTCCGAAGGATAAGCCCAAATGAGCAAAGGCAGTTTTTTCTTCTGTCCTTTTTTAGTTCCGGCAGGCAGATATAGCGTTCCTGATAGCTCGACAGCATCCTCGCGTTTATATTTTATAACTTCTTTATAAACTTTTTCGAAGCTTTCGAAAGGGTTAGGAAAAAAAGTAATCTGAGTTAATGAGTTTTCTCCCTTAATATTTCTGAAAAAATAGTTTGGATATTCATTTTTTGATTCGATTCGAAGGAGAATTTTTCCTTGTTCAAAATCTTCTATTGATAAAATATCTTCGGTTTTATCGGTAAAAACGGATTGATATAAACGCTTTTTTTTCAACGAAGTTAAGTTCAATTCATCGACAAAAGGGAATTTTCCTTCGGCGGAATAACCGTCGCCAACAAGATAAATGTTGTCGTTTTCGATAGCAAGCACATATTTCCCAAATTTATTTTTTCTCAATTCAAAACTTCCGGGATCGGAATAAATATCCTGAAAATTGCGTTCAAAGAGCAATCTAAGCTTCTGTTTTTCGCTCGATGGATTTATTAAAGAAGTCCGCATTAAGCGCGTGTCGTACCAATATTCTTCTATCGCGGCACAATTATCGTCGCCCCAAAAGACATTTAAAAATCGCAATTTCGTTTTAGCAACAAGCAGTGGAGCATTAGTAAAAGGTGCATTCCATTGGTATAGCGCATCACGATATGAGACTTTTTTTTGAGGATCACCCTCATCAAGCGCTTCCGTATAAAACAAAACAGAAGCTTTATCGGAACGCCAACGCAATTCGCGTTTGCCTCTTTCCACCGCCATAAAGCCTTTAGGAAGCGCTTCGAAAAGAGGCGTATCGTTTACGGTTTTTACTTTCTTGCCCGACAAATCGTAAACAACAGCTATTTTTGCAAAACGATGAATCGGAACAATATAGGAAAAAGGCTTTTGAAGAGTCGTTACAAGCAAATATTTACCATCAGGCGAAAAAGCTTCTTCGTAATATAAATCGGATTTTTTAAACAATTGGGATTCGCCCCTCAAATCAATCTGATGTAATTCGGAAGTCGCAAGCCTCAGGAAGTTTTCTTCGTCCGCAGCATTTTTCAATAAATCTTGGTAAGTCCGGTTTTGTGCTTTTTCTTCTGCATTGCTGTTTTGCAAAATAGGACCCAAAGGAATATCTTTTTTTGAATCGATCAATTTCGTTTTTTTTCGAGAACAAATCCTCGCCAGCAAATTTTGGCTATCACGAAACCATTTGATGGGATTACCTAAAACGGCATTCAATGTCAAGTTGCTAAGTTTCGTTGCTTTTGCAGTCGCCACATCAAGCAACCATAATTCGACCGCATTGGAGGAACTGTGGGTAAAAGCAATTTTCTTTTCGTCGGGTGACCAAGTCAGATAAGCGATTCGTGGATTTTCGGGCAATCCTTCGACTTGAAAAGGCTCTTTGTCCTTATGATCTATCTCCTCGATTTTAAGATTATTGTAATAGCGAATGGATGAAGCGATTTTTATCGCAGGATTGATACGAATCCCCGCCAAACCAATTTCTTCTTCGCTCAAGTCCGTCAAGGTTTTATATGTATTCCGATAACAAAGAAGCATAAATTTCTTGTCCGTATCCATCGTCACGTAAGGAGCCTGTTTGTAATCGGCAAGCTGGAGAATATCGGGATGCGGCAAGTGAAATTTCAGATTGTCATCGGAAGTTATTTGTGTTTTTTTCTTCGGCATGTAAGTTTGTTTTTGAATACAAAAATAGCGACATATATTGAAATACGCCGCCATAGATAAAAACATACAGCAAAGCCTAATTATTGAGCCTTGCTGCATATTCATCTTTTATAAACAATTGCTTTTATAGTTTATATGAAAAACCTACTCCCAAAATTTCTTTGAATTGTAGTTTAGCTTCTTTATTTCCGTTCTCATCTTCAAACTTAATATCGTTATCCCAAAGCAAATGAGTATTCAAATTTACAGAAATATATTTATTTACTTTAAATGCAATAAGTGTTTCCCAGCTCACATCCACATCTTTAATTCCACTGAATTTCAGATAATTGGCAAACAAATCCACTTTAGAAGTGATTGCCACATTTTTCATCCATTCAGTTTTGAAGTCGTTTTTCGTAAAGTTTACGCGAGCATATCCACCAAATTCAGTCTTTGTTATTTTCCCGGCATCCAAACCATAGTTCACAGAAAGCGACGTGTCGTTCACAATCGTCAAACGCCCTGTTGCAGGAGCTAAATAGGCACTGAAGTAAGTTGTCGGTTGATAGCTCAAACCCAAAGCTCCAACAAGATAAGCCGGTGCTAAAAAGTTAGAAATAATATCCTCTTTGGTTTTAGGGTCTTTATAACCGACATCGAATTGTGTTTTAAAATTTAATAAAGCGGCGTAGTAAAAATCCGAAAAAGCTTTTCGTCCGTATTTTGAAGAAAAGTCGATTTTATCATCGGTTTTCATCCACAAGTCATCACTACCTTGATTAAGAACACCGTAACCAATATCTAAGGTGTTTTCCCATGAATTTTTACCTTTACGGTAATTAGCAAAAGAGCTGAATATCCCGTTCAGAGCAAGAGAGTTTTGTCCCCCTGCCGCCCAGTTAACTAACTGAGTTTGTGAAAAGTTAATTCCTAACACACTACCAAGCTTCCATCCTCCTACTGTATCGGCTGAAACGGTTTTCAGTGTTTTTTCTCCGTCGGTTACCTGTCCGAATGACGCAAAGGCAAGACATACAATAAAGCAAGTGGTAAAAAGTTTTTTAATCATAAATTCGTTTTCTTAGTTTTATATTTTCATGTAAAATTATTCAGACTAAAGAATAGAAAAGTATCAGTTTTATTACAAAAGCAATTGTTAATTTAACAGTAATTTCATGTATATAACATAAATTGCTTTTTTTTGTTTAAAAATCGCTGATATTTTTTCGAAATTATGCCTAAATGTTGAGGTTGTTTTTTCAGTTTTTATAAAACCCTCATCAGATTTATTGTTTTTTGTATGAGGAAGAACGACGCAGTTTAAATAAAATAGAATATATGCAGCCCATAACGAATAAGATATGCGCTCCATTTCCTACTGGAGCACCGATGGGGGTTAGATCTTCTTCAGAGCCAGTAGGGTCAACAGAAAATGGTGTAGAATTACTTGCCAGTAATTTAGGCGACGATCCTTGTAATGACTTCATGCCGGAGCTTCCTCCTGTGCCTATTATTCCTCCTCCGGATTTTCCTCCCATCATGGTTAGCATTAAAGATCCCATAGCTCCTCCTCCCGATGTAGCTGCTCCTCTGTTTATTCCTTTTATATCCTCCGAGTCATTGATTGGTGAAAACAGCATCTTTTGATCTGCAGCCAATTTAAATGAATTGCTATTTGCATATTCTGACGATATTTCGTCTTGTATCGTTGGGTTTAGTG
>DAIOHI010000328.1:0-3549 GCA_036744815.1 Paludibacteraceae bacterium | reverse complement strand
AGGATCTGATCAACGAACAGCTGAAAGGCGAAACAGCAAAACTCCCTGCCGTGATCGACTATGCGGTGGGCAGTGGGCACTTCATTACCGAAATAATGGAGGAATACCAAAACATCATCGATAACGATATCGATACCACCGATTTGTATCCGGATGTAATTGAAGCCGTTGAAATTTGGCAACGTAAAAAATACGATTGGGCAGCAAGATATGTGTACGGAATAGAAAAAGATTACCGATTGGTAAAAGTAGCAAAAGTAGGCTGCTATTTTTATGGCGATGGTCTTGCTCAAATCATACACGGAGACGGCTTAGACAGCTTCAAAGACTCTAAAAGTTTTGTAGGCAGGTTAAAGAAAATCGATGATTCGGAATTAGAGAAGTTTTCAATCGTGGTTTCAAACCCACCTTATTCTGTTGCTACTTTTAAAGGCGATTTGAAAAACAAAAATGCCGAGAAAGACTTTGAACTTTTCAATCTGCTGACAGATAAAAGTTCTGAAAGAACCAAGCAGCTTTTGAAAGAAGACGGCTTAGCTGCCATTATTTTGCCAAGCTCTATTCTGACCAACTCCGGCAACCTACATACGAAAACCAGAGAAATCATAGTTCAAAACTTTGATATAATCGCCATTGCCGAATTTGGTGGTTTTACCTTTATGGCTACCAACACCAGCACGGTAACACTGTTTTTGAGAAGAAAATATAAAAACATTGACGAACTAAAAAAATCTTGCCATCAAAGCATCGTCAATGCAAAAGACGTAACGATAAACGGAATACAAAAATCATTGTCGAAATACCTAAGCCAGGTTTGGGAAAATATTTCTTTAGACGACTACAGCTCCTTATTGAAGCAAAAACCAAATGAAAGCATATTGGCTCACGACATTTACAAAGAATACAAGAAAAAAATAAATTCCAAAAACGATAGTGAATTTTGGAAACAACTGCTGCAAAGAGAAGAAGAAAAACTACTCTATTTTGTACTTACAGCAACACAAAAAGTAGTTGTTGTAAAGTCGGGCGAGAAAGATATAGAGAAAGATTTTTTGGGTTACGAGTTTAGCAAGCGCCGTGGCAACGAAGGAATGTTTGCAAAAGAAAAGGGTAAGACAATAGACGAATGTACTAAAATGTACAGCATTGATAAAGATGATTCTTCAAAAGCAAACTATTATATAAAAAATGCACTTTCTGGAAGATATAACCTAAAAATTGAACCAAGTCTTGCAATGCACGTCCGCTATACTGACCTTGTGGACTTAATTTCCTTTAACAAAATTGAATTGGACAATACAATATCTTTGTCAGCAAAGAATAAAATTAAATACGAGCAAATTTGGCAAACCGAAGATTTACATCCCTTAGAAGAATTATCGTACATCAAAAAAGGCACATCAATAACCAAATCAGCTACTGAAGAAGGAGATATTCCCGTGGTTGCAGGAGGAAAAGAACCTGCATATTTTCATAACATATCAAACAGAGACGGAAATATAATAACAGTAAGTGCATCCGGAGCATATTCCGGCTTTGTGAACTATTTTGAAACACCAATTTTCGCATCTGATTGTAATACCATCCAGTCAAAAGATGAAAGCAAAATATCTACAAAACTGATATTTGAATTTCTAAACCTAATACAAGATACAATTTATTCCTTGCAAAGAGGGCAAGCCCAACCTCACGTTTATGCTGATGATTTAGCTAAAGTGAAAATCCCTCTGCCACCAAAAGCGGTGCAAGAAAAAATTGTAAAAGAGATTGAAGAAATACAACAACGCGAAAGTGAAACGAAGATTAAAGTACAAGAATTAAAAGCTCAAATTTATAACTTGATCAAACTCGATAATAAAAAAGCTATAATAAATTTAGGGAAATTACTTGAATGTGTCAATCCTAACAAAAATGATTATATTGAAGGATTAACAAAAGACACAAATGTATCTTTTTTAAGTATGTCTGATGTTAGTAATGATGGAAAAATATTAGGTTTTCAAACAAGGACAATTAATTCTGTAAATAAAGGGTTTACCTTTTTTCAAACAAATGATGTGCTTTTTGCGAAAATTACACCTTGTATGGAAAATGGAAAGGGTGCACTAATTCCTAAATTAACTCCAAATATTGGGTTTGGAAGCACCGAGTTTTTAGTACTCAGACCTAATACAGAAAAAATAGAGCCAAAACTATTGTACTACCATACTCAATCTAAGAATTTACGGGACGAAGCGGAAAAAGTAATGACCGGCTCTTCTGGACACAAACGAGTTCCAAAGTCGTTTATCGAGAATTATTTGATTCCAGATTATTCTCTTTCCGAACAACAAAAAATTGTGTCAGAAATAGAAAACATTGAACAAGAAATTGATATTTTAGAGCAAGAGCTTTCCCAAATACCGAATAAAAAAGTAGAAATTCTGCATAAACATCTGAACTAGGAAAACAATAGTCGATCACATTAAAATCACATTCGGCAAAAAACGTCAGAACCGCTAATAAGTATTCAACTATTTAACATCTGCAAAATGGAGATGCAACACTGCGCAACGGAGATGCGGCAGCACAAAATGGAGATGTAACAGCGCAAAATGGAGATGTAACAGCGCAAAATGGAGATGTAACAGCGCACAACGGAGATGCAGCAGCACAAAATGGAAATGTAACACTGTACAATGGAGATGCGGCAGCACAAAATGGAGATGCAACACTACACAACGGAGATGCAGTAGTCCAAAATGGAGATGTAACGGCACACAACGGAGATGCGGTAGTCCAAAATGAAAGTGTAGCATATCAAAAAGGTAGTTTTTATTTTTTCGGAAAAAACACTAACTTTACACAGGAAAAACAAGCGATGTTTTCAAGTGCCTCCTTATTAAAATTTGTACGGATACAAGGATATGTTCTCTTATAAACTTTAACATTGAAAAACCATGAAAATAAGAAGAACACTCGACGACATGATGTCGTCCATCGGAAAATTAATTAATGGAGTATTGGCAAATCCCGACATTTTGGAAAAGGTAATCCCCTACGGTTATACCGAAGAGCGGATACGGACAGAAGGACTTGCGAAATACGAGTATGTGCAATCACTTATTTTGCTGCAGAAGAAAGAATACGGCGATCAGTACGAAGCGAAAAACGTTTACGAAAATTTATGGAGCGCAGCTTCGGATGTGTATATGTCGATTCTGAAATTGAGCCGCATCGCGCTAAAAAACAAACCGGGCATCCTTCACAGCATCGGTGCCAACGGAAACCGGAAACGCACACTGACCGGATTTCTGAAAGAAGCGCGCATGCTCTACGGAAACCTACTCGGACAGCCGGAAGCCATGAACGAAATGGTAAAATGGGGCGTGAGTAAAGAGAAACTGGAAACTGCTTCGGCAGGTATTGACGAATTGGATGCATC
Organism: Paludibacteraceae bacterium; assembly: GCA_036744815.1. Lineage (GTDB taxonomy): Bacteria > Bacteroidota > Bacteroidia > Bacteroidales > Paludibacteraceae > H1. The sequence goes on along the minus strand of DAIOHI010000328.1, from coordinate 125 downwards.
CTACATCGCCTACAACAAAGAAAGAGGCGAAGCGCAGGATGCTACCGTAAAACGCGACAATGAATTCGACGAACTTTATGAATGGTACAGCGATTTCCGCGCGGTAACCAGAATTGCGGTAAACG
>DAIOHI010000327.1:0-3557 GCA_036744815.1 Paludibacteraceae bacterium | reverse complement strand
CGCCTGCCGTGCCTTTGAAGAAATAAGGATTATCTTCGCTCCAAACGAAATTTCTTGTGTCTTGATAAATAGGATCCTTAACATCAACATCGCCCAAATAAGGCAATGCCAAAAGGCTTGGAACGTTCGCGTCGTCCATCAGCAATTGGTTACCGAATCCGTCCACTTCGAAAGCATAAATTTTACCGTATTTCGGATGATTATGAACGGCGTATTGTTTCAATGCGGCTTCCACTTCATTTGCCAAATCGGTACATTCTTTCGCCATATCGGTTTTACTGTTCACTGCCGTCAGAATTTCGGCTGCTTTGCGCAAAGATGTTACAGCAAAGAAATTGGAAGGAACAAGGAATTGGAAGGTTGTAGCGTCATCCGACGGACGAAAAGCCGAAGCAATTAATCCAACAGGTTTTACAGGATTGCCTTTTCCATCGTTCGACATCGTATCCAACTGGCGCTCCGTTTGACGTTGGAAAGTATAAGAACCGTGTCCGTCTTTCTTTTGTTGTTCTTTGAAAGTTTTCAGGATATTGCCCATGGCAAGAACCCATTCTTCTTGAAAAATACTGGCATCGCCCGTTACTTTCCAATACTCGTAAGCCAAGCGAAGCGGATAACAAAGTGAATCGATTTCCCATTTGCGTTCGTGAAGTTCGAGCTTCATATCCGTTTTGTCGCTCATCCATTGATGATCGGGATTCGGATCGTGCGGATCGAGGAAAGCGTTGGCATAAGGATCGAGAATGATGCTGCGGAATTGACGCAAAATCGTACCGCGAAGCATTTTCTTCAAAGCTTCATCCTGGTTTGCCAAAGGAATATAGGGCCATACTTGTGCTCCGGAATCGCGCAGCCACATCGCATGAATATCTCCGGTGTAAACAAGAGTGTCGTCGTCACCGTTTTCCAAGGTGTAATAACGAACGGTTGTATCGAGCGTATTGGGGAAACAGTTTTCGAACATCCAGCGAAGGCGGGCGTTGGTGAGTAATTTTGTTACCTCAGCGATTTTGTTCTCTACCGCTTGCGATGTGAACAGACGTTTATCCAAGTCGGGTCGTTGAGAAACATAAACTTTGGCGTTGTCACTTTCCAATACGATGGAATTGGCTTTTTCGGCGTAATCAACGGCAGTTTTGTTTACGGATGATTTGTCCCCGCACTGGGCGAATAACATCATTGAGCATAATCCGACAAAAATGAAGCTTTGTCTTAGTAATGTTTTTGTGTTCATGGTGTATATCTAATTTAGTTGTTATTTGTATTGTTGTTGGAAATAACTAAAGTTTGTCAAAGGTTTTTATAAATTCAAATTACCTAATCTGGCATACATTTCCGTCATTGCGAATTGTGTCAATAACCATTTCGATTCTCTTTTGGTTTTTAATGTCCAATCGTCATTAAACAATCCGTTTTTTTCACGCATATTCTCCCACGCATAATCAAGGCTTTCAAGAAATGAATCTATGTATTCTCTGTTTTGGTCGATAGAATAAAGTTCGACAAAACCACGCATCATAACTGCCATAAACCAGATATCGCCATTTTTCATTAAATGAATTTTGCGTCCTTTGTTTGTGGTGAAATCGTGAAAGAAATGATTGTGGCATGACTTTGCAATTTTTTGTGCCTCTTTTAAATATGTTTCGTTTTTAGTGAATTTATATAATAAGCTTGATGCTTGTAACATCTGCCCACTGTTATATGCAAATTTGTTTTTATCTATTCTGCCTTCTAAATTGATGTTGTCGTAATAGAGGTAATCGTTTTTATCTTGCAGATTTGTTTTTGTCCAATCATATAGTTTTTTTCCCGCGTAAAAATATGCGCTATCTTTTGTTGCTTCGAATAATTTTAGTGCATAAACAGCTCCCGGAGCGTTTGAGCAAGTGTTTTTGCTGTGCTTCTTCTGTTCGCACCAATAAATTCCACCTCCAAGAAGAGAGTCCGTTCCACTCTCAATAAATTTCCAAATCATGGTTGCTTTGTCGAGATGTTTCTTATCTTTTGTAAGCAAATACAGATCAGTGAAATCAATTCCAATCCATACATTATCATCGTAAAAACGATCGGGAAGCGGTTGTTTTTCGAGATAAGATGCATAAGAAGCCGGCTTACGTTTTTCATCCATGTAAAAGTCCAATCCTTCTATTATTATATTTTCAATAAATTGAAGATCTTTCGTGTTTTTACTGTTTTCATATATTGCTATGCTTGCCGAAAATCCACCGGAATAGGGCCAAAGAAAAGAATATGCGTTTTGTGAATTACTCTGTTCGTTATCCGCCAAATAAGTAACTTTGTGATTTTCGTTAAAAGGATAAGTTTCTCGTAACAAAAAATCGTTGTCGCTTGCGTATAAGCTAAAAATGGAATGAAGTGTTTTTTCTGCTTTTTTCAAATTGTCGACGGAGTGAACCGCACTTAAATTCGAACATGAAATCAACCCGCCACTAACAAAAAGAAAAAATGCGAAAAAATTAATTTTCATTGGTATTTTGATTATTATAAATAATGAATTATGTGTTTTACAAAAATAAATAACAAAATAATACAGGTATAGGACTTTGTTGTCGAATAAGTGTCATATTTTTCATTATTGGTGTTTGATTCACTGATTTTATTTGTTCTCTGCTATTGGGCATGGTTTTGTGCTGTGTAGCCTAAGTTGTTAAATAAAGCAATGAGGAGTGTCATAAATTATCTTTTTAGTGTTATAATTTACCCAATATTGATGAAAGGCTTTATATGTTACTGTTTATTATTTATTTTTATAGATGATAACTTTTAAAATAGATTTTTTTCGATGAAAAACACCAAACGCTATTTAATACTTCCTCTTTTTTTAGCAACTTTCTTTGTCTTATCCGCACAAGATAAATCGCTTCATTTTATATCAACTTCCCATTTGGATACTCAATGGAATTGGGATGTGAAAACAACTATCGATGAATATATTCCCAATACGCTGAATCAGAATTTTGCATTATTTACAAAATATCCCGATTTTCAATTCAATTTCGAAGCTTCCATTCATTATAAATGGATGAAAGAATATTATCCGAATTTATACGAAAATTTGAAATTGCAGATACAAAACCAAAAATGGCATCTTAGTGGCGGTAGTGTAAATGCCAATGATGTGATGGTGCCTTCGGCTGAATCTATTATTCGGAATTTTCTTTACGGACAAACATTTTATAAAAAGGAATTCGGACAAAAAGGAGGAAGCGATTTTATGCTTCCCGATTGTTTTGGTTTCCCTTATTCTTTGCCAACTTTAGCAAAACATAGTGGGGTAACGGGTTTTCATACGCAAAAATTATCGTGGGGGTCGGCTTACGATTATAATAGTTTAGCGCCATTTGGCATATGGAAAGGCGTTGATGGCTCCGAAGTTTATGCTATTTTTAAAGGAGAAGCTTACGATGCACATGAAGTTTACAACAAAGATATGTCCAACGATACAGAAATGCTTAATGTCGCGAATGAGCATCAAACAAAATACGCTCTTCCTTTCGTGTTTCGCTACGTAGGACCTCGTGGAGATAGGGGAG
>DAIOHI010000326.1:0-3558 GCA_036744815.1 Paludibacteraceae bacterium | reverse complement strand
CTTGGCGTAGTTCCACCTTCTTCTGTAGAGATTTCAATATCGTCAATAAAAACCGGGGATTCGTAGGCATAAATTTGAACCAAAATATATCCAGTAATATTCTCGAAATTGAATGTGTACTCATTCCATTGATTAGAGAATTCGAATTCATTATAATCTAATAGTTCATAACTATTGTCTTCGTAGATAGCATAAACATCTATGGCAAATACATCACCTTCTGATTCTGTCGATTTTAACTTGATACTACCAGAAATGCTTCCATTGCTTATTTCAGAGAAATCTAATAAAGGTATATCCAAATATCCCGTTGCTTCATACTCACCTTCCTCATCTTCATAAGTTGCCATATCAATATAAGCTTTTCCACCAGCTTGATATACGCCAGCTCCATACCATCCTTCTTCTTGAGTGTAAGTTGAAGGAATTTCTCCGGTTAGCAAATCTGCAATATCCGTTGCATCTGGTGTCGTTTCGCTTCCGGCAGTGAATTTACTGAAATCTTCGGAAAGAAGAATGTCAGAGCTAGTGTTGCTTAACGAGCGTAGCGCAGAGCTGCGTTGCGATTTTAACTGAGTCAGTTTTTCTTTTGATAAATGAGCGCGCTTGCCCGGTTGTTTCGCAGAAGCGCTCAACACTATCAATGAGCAAAGAAGAAGAGTGAAAATGTAATTTTTCTTCATGATCGAGTTGTTTTAATTAATAATATATCGTGAAAAATGAGATCAAGTTTTAATGATTTTTCGAGTTAAGCCAAAAAAAGAGAAACCCTTGTGTGAATTTCTCTTTTTTTATGTTTTGTGAAAACAGTCGGATAATCAAACGCGACGACGTTCTTTGATACGCGCTTTCTTACCTGTACGTTCGCGTAAATAATATAATTTGGCGCGACGAACTTTACCAAATTTATTTACGGTAATACTTTCTATAAATGGAGAATCGAGAGGAAAAATACGTTCAACGCCTACATTGCCCGACATTTTGCGGACTGTAAAACGTTTTTTGTCCAGATGTCCCGATATTTTGATTACATCGCCTCTAAATTCCTGAATACGTTCTTTGTTTCCTTCTTTAATGCGGTAAGCTACTGTAACCGTGTCTCCGCTTCTGAATTTAGGATGGCTTTTGCCTGCTTCGAACGATTGTTCTGCAACTTTAATTAAATCCATTATTGTTTAATTTTTTTATTAATTACTTGCGCAATATTCACGAGCCTCACTTATCCCGTCAGAGATTACGCTTAATTTGGACGACAAAAGTACAGTTTTTTTTTATATCGTACAAATAGTTAAGGGAATGTTTTTTAGTCAAACAGAAAATATTTTTTGACATCAAGGAGCTAAACGTTCTATTTTCCATGTTTCGTTTTTTGTTTTTGTATAACAAATGCGGTCATGAAGACGATTGGAGCGTCCTTGCCAAAATTCGATAAGGTTTGGTTTCACAATATATCCTCCCCAATTGATCGGACGACGGATGTTCTTTTTTTCAAATTGTTTGACGAGATTTTCTAAATAATTGCGATTGGGAACAACCTGACTTTGCGGAGAAACCGAAGCGCTTATCTTGCTTTGTTCGGGACGACTGTTGAAATAATCATTCGACTTTTCGGACACGAGCTTCTCTATTTTTCCTTCAATACGTATTTGTCGTTCCAGTTCATGCCAAACGAAATTTAATGCTACAAAAGGATTTTCATCTATCTGTTTTGCTTTTTTGCTCTCGTAATTGGTAAAAAACAGGAAGCCATCCCGCTCAATTCCTTTTAATAAAACAACACGAGACGATGGTTTTCCGTCTTTTCCGACAGTGGACAAAGTCATCGCTGTTGGTTCTTGCGCTTGCACATCAATAGCCTCTTGCAGCCACTTTTCGAATTGCAATATTGGGTTTTTCAGAACATCTTTTTCTCTAAGTTGCTTCAATGAATAATCTTTTCGCAAGCTGGCAATATCCATGATTTTACTGACTTTTATTGTTATATACAATAACGTTTTTTCATTTTAATATGTTTAGTTGTTTCTTAATGCACTTCGCTTTTTTGTAGAATTCTCTGCCAAATTACTAAAAACTTACTACTTTTGCCTCGAACGAAAATAACCATTTTTGAATTCAATTATTCAATTTACACTTAGATTAAGAAACTATGAATGAAAATTTTGATAGAGAAACGCTTTGCGTTCAAGCCGGCTGGACGCCCAAAAAAGGAGAACCGCGCATTTTACCCATTATCCAAAGCACGACATTTAAATACGAAACGAGCGAACAAATGGGAAAGCTTTTCGATTTGGAAGAAAGCGGTTATTTCTATACTCGATTGCAAAATCCTACTAACGATGCGGTTGCTGCAAAGATAACTGCTTTGGAAGGTGGTGTCGCAGGTATGTTGACTTCATCAGGTCAAGCAGCTTCATTTTATGCTATTTTTAATATTTGTTCAGCAGGCGATCATTTTGTAAGTGCTTCTACTATTTACGGCGGAACTTTCAATCTTTTTGCCGTTACTTTGAAAAAACTTGGAATTGAAGTCAGTTTTGTCGATCAGAATGCGAGTGAAGAAGAAATTGCCAAAGCCTTTCGTCCGAACACGAAAGCACTTTTTGCTGAAACGATCGCTAATCCTGGTTTGGCTGTGTTGGATATTGAGAAATTCGCAGGGATTGCTCATGCTAACGGCGTGCCGCTGATAATTGACAATACTTTTGCTACACCAATTAATTGCCGTCCTTTCGAATGGGGCGCTGATATTGTGATTCATTCCACCACTAAATATATGGATGGGCATGCGGCTTCGCTAGGCGGCGCTATTATCGACAGCGGAAATTTTGATTGGGATGCTTATGCCGATAAATTTCCGGGATTGACGCAGCCCGACGAATCTTATCACGGTTTGACCTATACAAAAGCTTTTGGAAAAGGAGCTTACATCACTAAAGCGACCGTTCAGTTGATGCGTGATTTAGGTTCGACACAATCGCCTCAAAATGCTTTTTTGATAAATATTGGTTTGGAAACTTTGCATTTGCGTGTTCCGCGCCATTGTGAAAATGCATTGAAAGTAGCTCAGTACTTGAAAGAGGATAAGCGTGTTGCTTGGGTGCGTTATTGTGGACTGAAAGATGATAAGTATTACGAACTTGGACAAAAATATCTTCCGAACGGTTCTTGCGGTGTATTGACTTTCGGACTGAAAGGCGGACGCGATGCTTCGATTCGTTTTATGGACAATCTGAAATTGGCGGCGATTGTTACACATGTGGCTGACGCTCGTACTTCGGTACTTCATCCTGCCAGTCACACGCATCGCCAGTTGAGCGATGAACAACTGGTTGCAGCCGGTGTTCAACCTGATTTGATTCGCTTTTCGGTGGGTATCGAAAGTGTGAAAGATATTATTGAAGATGTGAAACAGGCATTGGATGCTGCGCTAAATTAATTCTTATTTGAACCAATTAAAATAATAGAATAGAGTCGTTTTTATAAAGAAAACGGCTCTATTCTATTATTGATCGATCTAAGCCAATTAAAAATACATTTTTACTTTCAACTCAAAAAAAC
>DAIOHI010000325.1:0-3565 GCA_036744815.1 Paludibacteraceae bacterium | reverse complement strand
CCCACATAGTCGGTATGCGCACTTAATTCTATCGTTATATTAGGATTGTCGTTCAGCAATTTAACCAAACTTTGCAAGCCTTCTTCGGAATTAGGCGTCAGATCCCATTTTCCAAATTCATAAAAGATATTATCCATCTGAACGGGTTTCGAAATGGAAACCAATTGAAAATCGGCTGTATATATTTTGCTTCCTGCACTTTCGCTTAGATTATGAGTGGAAGCTTCATTCTTATTATTCAAATGCCCCCGAGCCGATGCCATCATCACATAATCCACGTCTTTATCCAAGCGGAAACGATAAGTCCCATCCTTGCGCGTTTGTGTGCGGGCATTCGTTCCGTTGTTTCCAACCATGCGAACCGTCGCGTCGGCTATCACTTCACCCGAAGCATCGGTAACTTTTCCTTCGATGGCATAAACCAATTCAGGCAACTCAAAGCTCCAGATTGCATCATAAATCTGTGTGTTATAACGCGAATCGGGACGATTGGATGTGAAAAATCCGGCATCGGATGTTCCCGCGAAAGTCATTCCAAAATCGTCTCGCGGCGAATTTATGGGACTTCCCATATTTGTCACCGTCCATCTTTTTCCTTCGTCGTAAGGGCTTGCTTTATAAAGATCCAGCCCGCCGTATCCGGGATGTCCGTTCGACGAAAAATAAAGTGTCCCGTCAGCACGGAGAGTCGGGAACATTTCGTCGTTCGAAGTATTAATATCCGGACCTAAGTTTTCGATAAAAGTGCATTCCGTTCCGCTTACCTTAGCTCGCCAAATATCCTTGCCGCCAAAGCCACCCAGACTATCGGGCGCGTCGGACACGAAATAAAGCGTTTCGCCATCGGGCGAAATTGCCGGATGCGCGACAGAAATTGTTGTATCCGAGAATATTTTTAATTGTTGCGCCTCGCTCCAAGATCCTCCGGCACGCTGCGAAACAAGAATAACCGTTCCCGCGTCGCTTTGCGAATTTTGCACGGCACGAGTGAAATACATCGCGCGCCCGTCAGCCGTAAAGGAGCAAACTCCGTCGTCGTGCTGCGAATTAACTTCTCCTTCGATCAATTCGGGCTTTTCCCATTTACCTGCCGCATTTTTGCGCGCCATATACATCTTGCTCAATGGCATACCGGTAATACCCTGCGTTTTTTTTGTTTTCTTATTTGCTGTGCTGCGCATAGAAGTGAAAGCAAGCGCGTCGCCCGAAGAGGACATAAAAGCCGGACTAAAAGATGCGCTACGCCTTGGATTAAAATCGGCTACTTTCGCTATTTGATAACGAGTTGGACTGCTTCGCCATCCGTCAACGGATTGAAGGGATAACAATCCATTTTTCCCAACAATATTCGTCGTGTCGTAGGACAAGAACATTTCGTAATTCTTTATCGCATCGGCATATTTTCCGTTTTGCTGCAACACCTGCGCATAACGTAAATACACGCTGCTATCGGGATAATTATTCTGAATGGCATTTCGATAAGCCATTTCGGCTCTCGGATTATTCAGCAAACGATAACATTCTCCCTGATTGAAAGCAACTCTTGCCCGCAAAGGTTTATTTTTGTTGGATATACGACTGTAGCTCTTTTTATACATATCGCCCGCCGCGTAATATTCCCCAATAGCATAGCGTTCATCCGCTTTTTTAACACGTTTGGTTATTCCGCAGGATGAAAAAATCACAATAGTCGCTAACAAAAATATGTATGAAATGTTACGCATTACAGAATTTCGAGTTTCAATTTTTCAGGTTTTGCAATTAATAGGAGTCTCACTCCAATTCGTGAATAACCAGTCCTGAACGTAGCTTTGGCTCGAACCAGGTCGTTTTTGGCGGCATGATATTTCCCGAATCGGCAATATCAATCAACTGTTTCATCGAAACCGGATAAAGTGCTAATGCCACTTGCATTTCTCCGCTATCCACACGACGTTTCAGCTCGCCCAATCCACGAATTCCACCGACAAAATCAATTCGTTTATCGCTCCGAAGGTCTTTTATTCCAAGTATTTCATCTAAAATTAGGTTCGACGAAATAGTTACATCCAATACACCAATCGGGTCGTTGTCGTTGTAAGTTCCTTCTTTTGCCGTAAGCGAATACCAATTATCCGACAAATACAACGAAAAATTATGCAATTTATTGGGTTTGTATATTTCTTTTCCTTTTAATTCTACCTCAAAATTCTCGCCAAGTTTCTTCAAGAAGTCCTCATCACTCAAACCGTTCAGGTCTTTTACTACCCGATTGTAGTCGATAATACTCAATTGATTGTCGGGGAAGCAAACCGCCATAAAGTAGTTATATTCTTCGTCGCCTTTATGATTCGGATTTTGACGGCGTTTTTCGTCTCCAACCAAAGCAGCGGCTGCACTTCGATGATGTCCGTCGGCAATGTAAAGCGAAGGGATTTCGCTGAATATTTCGGTAATGCGGGCAATTAACGCCGGCTCGTCGATAATCCAAAAATGATGCCCGAAGCCATCATTCGGAGCAACGAAATCGTATTCGGCTTCGTTTTTAATTACCTTGGCAACAATAGCGTCCAAGTCGTCGTTGTGCGGATAAGCGAAAAATACGGGTTCGATATTCGCATTATTCACACGCACATGCTTCATCCGATCTTCTTCCTTATCGCGACGGGTAAGTTCGTGCTTCTTGATATTTCCTTTCAAATAATCGTCCACATAAGCGCAAAGTACCAAACCGTATTGCGTGCGTCCATTCATTGTTTGCGCATAAACGTAATACTTCTCTTTTTCGTCCTGAAGCAGCCATTTTTCACGCTTGAATTTCGTAAAATTCTCCAAAGCTTTGGCGTAAACTTTTTCATCGTGTTCGTCCGTTCCCGGCTCAAAATCAATCTCTGGTTTTATGATATGATACAAAGAATAAGGATTTCCTTCCGCTTCGGCGCGGGCTTCTTCCGAATTCAATACATCGTAAGGACGAGAAGCCACTTTTTCCACCAAATTCTTTGGCGGGCGAATTCCTTTAAAAGGTTTTACAATAGCCATGATAATATTTTAGATTTTAAATTTCAGAGTCCAAACTATATGCTCTGTCTTCTATTCACTATAAATTATAAACTGTAATTTTTCTCTTCGATTTATTTTTCAACTGCATAGCCTAAACTTTTAAGCCAAAAAGTCAACACATAAGTCCAGTTATCGGCCGGAATATTATTTTTTCGCAAGCCGAAACCATGCCCTCCTTTTTCGTAAGTTTTCATCAACACAGGCACATCATTTTTCTTTAACGCCTCAACGAAAGCGTAACTATTTCCGATAGGAACAACCTTATCGTCAGCCGTAGCAACGATAAAAGTCGGAGGCGTAAGCGCTGTCACTCGTGTTTCGTTCGAATATTTCTCAACTAATTCATTTGAAGGGTTGTTACCTAATAAGCTGTTACGAGAACCTCCGTGCGTCAACTCCGCTTTCATTGTGATAACGGGATAAAGCAAAATCATAAAATCGGGACGATTTTCCTTCGTGGTAAAATGCGTTCCTGTTGTTGAAGCAAGGTGTCCTCCGGCTGAAAAACCGGCAATTCCGATTT
>DAIOHI010000324.1:2360-3572 GCA_036744815.1 Paludibacteraceae bacterium | reverse complement strand
TTTGCGACGAGATTTTACTCGGTAAATACGCGGAAGAAGAGCGCGTTCCCTCTGTTCGCGAATATGCTTCGATGGTAGAAGTGAACTTCAATACCGTAATGCGCTCTTTCGAGTATTTGCAGCAATCAGAAATTATTTTTAACAAACGTGGAATCGGATATTTCGTAGCCTCGGGAGCTAAAAATAAGATTCTTAATTTACGTAAAACCGAATTTTTGCAAAGCGAAATAACGGATTTTTTCAAACAAATTCATCTGTTGGATATTCCAATCGAAGATATTGTAGAAAAATATAAACTATATGTAAAACAACAAGAAAAACAATAAGAAACATGAGACTTTCAACAAAAATAGTATTGGGAATTATCCTTTCCTTATTGCTTCTGTCATTAGGATTTATCATTGGTTTTTCGTTTACTGATCGTGTGAATTATAAATGGGATTCCAATGATCATATAAAAAATATTCCGCAGGAAAATATGACTCTGGTGGAAGTAAATCCCTACCGAACCGTGCTTTTGGAAATGAAAGAAGGAAACAATGAATATAATGTTTATCCTCAGGGATCTCTCTATGTCGGTCCTGTAACAGAAACAGAAAAACACAATCATTTGTATATGCCAGAAGAATTATTAGAATATACGGAAATTGTATCACAGAACGATACACTAATTATCCGTGTAAAAATGAAAAATCTGAATGACAAATATTACACAAATGAAGACAATAGGAAGGGTCGTATTTTTACACAAATAAGTGGCTTCAACTTTTATATTTATACAACCGACGTTGATGCTATAAATAATGGTTTAAGTAGAATTAATATCGACGTGAAAGAGATTGAAAATAATAGCATTAAAATTCATTCTGTTTGCGATATTTTCATACATAAGTGTAAAACGAAAGTCATTGAACCGTCAGGAAACGGACATATATGCAAAATTACAGAAAGTAAAACACAGGAGCTCAATATTGATCTTGATAATATTTCGACCAATTGGATTGTAGAAAATTGTGAAATAGATGTTGAAAACCTTACCGGAAGCCAGAAAAGTAACGTACAATTATCTAAAAATGAAGCGAAAGTTATGAATTGGATTCCAAAAACAAAGGAAGCAGGATTAAATGTTACGTTATACGGAGATACGACAAAAGTAGTTTTTCAATAAGATAGTTAGGTCCACGAATTACACGAAAAAATATATGTTGATAT
>DAIOHI010000324.1:0-2350 GCA_036744815.1 Paludibacteraceae bacterium | reverse complement strand
AAAGCAATGCTTCTACATCAAATTTTCAAAATCTACTTGATATATTGCTTTTTAAATAACAAACTCAACTTCTTTGAAATAATATTGCCGTCTTTCGCCCTCTGATGTTTCAAGTTCAAGTTGTCCGTCATTATGTACGGAATATATTTTTGCCTCAAAACTACCGTTTCCATCCCGAAAAGGGAAGAATCCTTTTCCACGATATAATGATTTTCTGTATTCCAAGGCAAGCGATTCTTCATTCAATTTTTGATAAGAATCCATTATCGCACAATAGATTTCGCGCAATAAAATAACACGATCTAATTCTTTTCCTACAATTTGCCGAAGAGAAACCGGATTTGGAGCATTGCTAAGAAATTCCGTTTGATTCACATTAAGTCCAATACCGATTATCGAATTTTTAATAAAAGCTTCCTGCAAAGAGTTCTGAATTAAAATTCCGGCAAGTTTTTTATTTTTCCAATAAATATCGTTGGGCCATTTTATGCTGATTTCATCGACATATTTATCTAATACCTTCTTTATTGCCAAGCAAACAAGTTGAGAAAGGATGAATTGTTTTTCGATGCTAATGTGACGAGGATAAAGCAAAATACTGAAAAGCAAATTACTGCCTTTTTCCGATTCCCATGAATTGCCTTGTTGCCCTTTCCCCGATGTTTGAAAATCGGTAGAAATAAGAAATCCTTCGGGTAAAGTCTTTTTACGAAGCATTTCGGAAAGCAAGAAATTAGTCGATTCGGTTCCGTCAAGAAAAAGAGCATTCTCCGAAAATTCAAAATTGTTATTCGTCGAAGTCATTTGCGGCGTTTCTGTTTTGCGCGATTAATGGAATACAGCACAATCAATCCAACAACTATCGAAGCAATAATATCGACCACCGAAAAAACTCCGAATAAAACGGCATTTTCCGGAGCCGCTTCATTTCCCCATATTTGCATTGTGGCAATTACCGCCAAACAAATAATTGCGGACAAAATCGTTATTAATATCGATTGAATTTTAGTCATGAAACATTATTTTTTCATCATTTTCATTTTTCTGTCGTGCGAAATTGTCAAAACTATAGCAACTGCAAGACCGATAAGAAAATGTTGTTTTGTGTAAATTCCAAAAAGAATCGCATTTTCGGAATGATTCCCCGAAACCCAAACAACAAGCGCTATCAAAATAAGATAAACAACAAAAACACCAATTCCGTATAAAACGAGCCGTAATATTGAATTCATTTTGTAATTTTTTTATTCGTTCAACCAAAGATTTAATTCCTTGAATATATTTAAATTAATCCGATGTTTATCCTCCGTCTCTCTGTAAACAGGATTTAATCCAAGTTTTTGCAAATAGGCAATTGAATTGCGAGCAAAATCGACATTAACAATCGGATCGTTGGAGCCGTGATAAACAAATATTTTAAGACGCAACAATGATTCACTTTGCTTAATCATCGGATGTATTTCTTCCGGAATCCGGCTCGAAAAAACAACAATTCCCTTTAATAAATCGGGATGTGTCAAACCAACATTATAAGCAATTTCTCCACCTTGGCTGAAACCTCCCAAAAACATTCTTGAATGATCGAATTCGTATTTTTCTTTTATGTATTCGATAAAACGAAGAACTTCGTCCATACTTTTATAAACATCTTCGATATCAATATTTATATTTCCTTCCATAAATTCAACCTTAAACCAGGAATATTTATCGTCGGATAACAAATTAGGCGCCCGCAATAGAAAAATCAAAAAATCGTCGGGTAACTGCGAAGCCAAAAACGAAAGCATGTTTTCATTTCCTCCTATTCCGTGCATTAAAATAAAAACCGGAGGATTTTCTGTTTTTACTTTGGGTTGTTTCAATAAATAATGAAGCATCTTTTTGAGCTGGTGTTAATTACGCTTCGATAAACAAATTTATTGAGCGTCGTCGTCGGGCGTAAGTTCTTTTTCTCCTTTTCTGTAATAATAAATCAACCCGTATTCACGACATTTTTCCACGCGCCAATAAGGACTTTCATCTTTAAAATAATCTTCTACCTGATTCCATATATCAAGAAGAATTTCATCGGCTTTTGCCCGTAATTTTACGAGCTCTTCCCAATTACGATTCGTTGTATTCCGATGTATTTTTTGTGTCTGTTGATATTCTTTAAACATTTCGTAATGCACCTTCACTTTTGCAATCTGAGGATTGTAAATGGGAGAACCGCCATTACGCAAACGTTCATTTTCGCCGTCAATAATACTTTTTCCCCAATAAAGCAAAGCCTTTTCGCTGCTCAAATCGGGCACAGTATGCACATCAGGATCCAATTGATAAAACAACTTGTGTTCCTTTTTTATTTCTC
>DAIOHI010000323.1:0-3581 GCA_036744815.1 Paludibacteraceae bacterium | reverse complement strand
ATTTTCTTCGTTTTCTTCCTTGTTAAATGTGCAAGTGCTGTAAACCAAAACTCCTCCGGGCTTTAATGTCTCCCAAACCGAAGATAAGATTTCTTGCTGACGTTTTGCACAAATATCCACTGCTTGAGGCGACCATTCATTAATCGCATTCGGGTCTTTTCGGAACATGCCTTCGCCCGAACAAGGCGCATCCACAACAACTGCATCAAAGTAAGAAGGCAATAATCTACCAAAAACCGACGGATTATTGTTGGTTACAATGCTGTTTGAATTTCCCCATTTCGTGATATTCTCACTCAATATATTCGCCCTCGAACGAATTATTTCGTTACTTATCAACAAACAATCTTCCGCTAAAGACTGTAAAAGAAGCGTCGATTTTCCTCCCGGAGCAGCACATAAATCAAGAACTCGCTTTGCCGATAATAAATGCTGTTTTACAACTTGGTGTAAAAACATTGAAGAAGCCTCTTGTACGTAAAATGCTCCTCCGTGAAGTAATGGATCTAAGGTGAAAATCGGACGATCTTGCAAATAAAATCCATTTTCGCACCAAGGCACCAAATTGTTAGAAGGATGTAAAGTGATTTTATTATTTGCGCGGACACTAATTGACGGACTTTTTGATAAAGCTCTTGTAAGTGCTTCGCATCCGTCTTCTCCAAGCAAAACTTTCGTTCGTTCGATAAAACTCTCGGGTAAAATCATTTTACGTTTCTTTCTTCATTTTGAAATCGAAAGCAAATATACATCATTTATAAAAAAGAAAAAGCAGTGTTTTTTTACTACACTGCTTTTTATAATAAACTTTTCAAATATCTTTATGCTTCTGTTTCTTCTAACATTCGGAGGGCTATGTCCAGTATTTCTGTGTTATCAAGCATCACCAAACCGCCATCAGGACCTGGTTCTATATGTATGCCGCAACTTTTACCGTCTTTATAATTATATCCTCCAAAATAATTACGTACTGTTTCTTTTTCCAGACCAAGTTCTTCTGCGATCTTGGCCATACTGCCGCTTGGAAGCGAATCCTTAATTTTGCGCAGTTCGTTAAAGGTGATTGTCTTTGTCATAAATATTATATTTTTAAGAGTTATAAAACTACTTGCAATAATTAAACTGCAATAAACTTAGATAATTCTTTTGTACTGACAAAATTTTTTAATAGTATTTTGATATAAAAAACAAAAATCAAATCTGACTTTTATGTAACTATCTGAAAAGCAACAGAGACAAGAATGGAATATATTTCATTAAATATATTTTAAAATATCAAGCAAAAAGACTTACAACTTTCATTTTGCAAATTCTTCATAAAAGGTAATTATCGTTTCGATTCCTTTAGTAAACATTTCGACAGGAAAATTTTCGTTTGGAGAATGAATCGCATCTTCTTTCAATCCGAATCCAATCAAAAGAGGTTTAACGCCTAATACTTTTTCAAAAACGGGTACAACTCCGATGCTTCCTCCGCTACGAACGGGTAGGGGTCTTTTTCCAAAAACTTTTTCGTAGGCTCTTTCTGCCGCCCGATATGCATCTGAATCAATCGGGTAAACGTAACTTTCTGCTCCATGCAACACATCTACCTTCACGTCGATATATTTTGGTGCTATGCTTTTAATGTGATCCGCCACCAACTTGGCTATTTTCGGATATTTCTGATTAGGAACTAAACGAGCAGATAATTTAGCATATGCTTTTGCAGGAAGTACTGTTTTCGTTCCTTCTTCTGTGTAACCGCTCCAAATACCGCAGATGTCCAACGAAGGACGAATGCCGGTGCGTTCAATCGTGCTATAACCTTTTTCTCCGTGTATATCGTTAATTTTTAGTTCTTTTTTATAGGCTTCAACATCGAAGGGAATTTGTGCTATCAATGCCCGCTCTTCGTCCGAAACTTTTTCGACATCGTCGTAAAAATGAGGTATCGTTATCCTGCCGTTATCATCAATCAGCTGCGCTAAAATTTTAGTAAGCTCTATTGCCGGATTGGCAACCGCTCCACCAAATAATCCGGAATGTAAATCTTTTGATGCGGCAGTTACTTCAATTTGCCAATAAGCCAAACCACGAAGTCCCGTAGTTATACTCGGAATATCCGCCTCTAAAACACTTGTGTCCGAAACAAGAATAAGATCGCTTTTCAATAGATCTTTATTTTCAGTACAAAATGCTTCTAAGTTTGGCGAACCGATTTCTTCTTCTCCTTCTATCAAAAATTTCACATTGAATTTTAACTTGTTTTCTTTTACAAGATATTCAAATGCTTTTGCATGCATAAAGGACTGTCCTTTATCATCATCTGCACCACGAGCATATATTTTTCCATCTCTTATTTCCGGTTCAAAAGGAGGCGAATCCCAAAGTTCGAAAGGTTCGGCTGGCATAACATCGTAGTGTCCATAAACCATTATGGTTGGAAAAGACGGATCTATAAGCTTTTCTGCAAAAACAACCGGTTGTCCATTTGTTGGCAAGATATTTGCAGTATCAACTCCTGCACTTAAAAGCTGTTGTTTCCATTGCTCGGCACAGCGAAGCATGTCGGGTTGATGTTTGCTTTGTGCACTTATACTTGGTATGCGAATCAATTGAAAAAGTTCTTCCAAAAATCGATTTGAATTTAATTGAATAAAATCTTTTGTTTTGTCCATAGCGTATTTTATCTATTTTAGATTTTGAAAAATATATTCAAAGAAAGTAATTTTAAAGAGCAATTACAATTTTGTTTACGTTTTTTATAGCTTATTTATTCAGATATAACTTGAAAAGTTGTGGATTCATCTCATTTTGACTATTTTTGCGAACATTTTCATAAAAAAATAACAGTCAAATATATTTAATCTGTTATTTTTACGTTACTATATAGATATGTATGGTATGTCTAATTTCTTTTTTGTAAACTGAATGAAAAATTATTACATTGTTGTTGCTGGATTTTTATTGTTAATTCTTTTTTCAAGTTGTAGCTCGCAAAAAAAACTAGCCTATTTTTATGGTATGGACTCTAGTTCAGCCGACTCTATAAACAAACATTTCAATACGGTTCATGAGTCAAAAATTTGTATTGGAGACATGTTGTCAATAACCATTTCGGCCGAAATACCTGAAGCTGCAGCACCATTTAACTTACCTTTCGTTGGTTACGCTTCTCCTGGAAGTAGCCAATTGTATTCAAGTCCTACCCTACAAGCTTATTTGGTAAATGTTGATGGTTGCGTGAATATGCCGGTCGTTGGATTAGTTGAGTTAGTTGGACTGACAAAGTCTCAAGCTATTGAGCATGTGAAAAAACAATTGGAACCTCACTTAAAGGAGCCGATTGTAACTATTCAATTTCTAAATTATAAAATTACAGTTATAGGCGAAGTACTTAGACCTGGAACTTATGTTATCGATAATGAACGCGTAACCGTATTAGATGCCTTGGGCTTAGCCGGTGATATGACTGTGTATGGTAGACGAAATAATGTTTTTTTGGCACGAGAAAATAATGGAAAAATGGAATTTACACGGCTAAATTTAAATTCAGATGAGATTTTTAAATCTCCATATTATTATTTGCAACAAAACGA
>DAIOHI010000322.1:0-3603 GCA_036744815.1 Paludibacteraceae bacterium | reverse complement strand
AACAGTTATAAATAAAATCGAAGTAAATAGATTTATCTTTTTCATTAGGTTAAAAGCCTGTCCAATCCTCCCAAAAAGGGAGGATATTCAGACATGATTTTTATTTTAATTATTGAATAATAACTTTTAGAATTGCAGTTGTGTGTGGCGAAACAAATCGCAGCAGATAAATGCCAGCTTCTATACCGGACAAACTATAATTTTGTGTGTCAATGGTCTTTTTTTGTAAACTTTTTCTTTCAACGAGATTTCCAAAGCTGTTGTATAAATACAGTGAAAAATCCGATTCTTCTCTAAGCTCTATTATTACATCGAAGTTTCCGTCGTTTGGATTTGGAAGAACAATAAAGCGTTTCAGGAAAGGCTCGATTGATTCGTCTTCCTCAATAGCATTTTTATCAACCACTTCGATTGATTTGTACACTGTTACCTGACAAGATCCTTTTGCTCCCGTTAAACCGAGAGTATAGGTGCCTGTTTCTTTGAAAGATAGCTGTGTTTTATCCTCCTCTTCCTCCAATACATCAACTTCGTCGGGGAAGAGCCAAGAGAAGTCATCCGTTTCTGATTGAGTGATATTGACCGCATAAAATTTGCTGCCTTGAGCTACCGTAGTTGGAATTATAAAATCGGTAATTACTTCATCTTCTGATTGATGTACTTGTATTTCGTCCTCAGCTATACAGCCATCCGAACTTGTAACTGTAAGGATATAACGTCCGGCTTCACTGATGTTTAATGTAGCTTCGTTGGATAAGACCCGACCTTTCGTGTTTGTCCACTCGTAAACGAGGTCTGGCATATCAAGATTGGCATCCAACTTTAGACTTTGATTCTTACATATTGTAAGCTTTCTTCCTAAATCAAGAATGATCTTTTTCGGATTCTCTATCACAAATTCTTCATTCTTGAAGCATCCTTCCGAATCGCTTACGGTTACAGAATATGTACCACTTTTTAATGATGTTCGTAAGTTTTTATCAGATCCGTTTTCCCATAAATATGTATATGGAGGCACTCCTCCTGTTACATTCAAGGTTATTTCAGCATCATCAGCATTGTAGCAGAGGAGTGTACGCACCGACGCATTTAATTCTATCGGATTGGGCGATAAAATGCTTCCGATGCTTTGTGTCATACAATAATGTCCTTCCATGTTTTCTGCATAGCGTGAATCTCGAACTCCCACAACATAATTTCCTTCGGCTAATCCACTTATAATAGATGTTGTGTCATTTGTTTCCCACAAATAAGTATAAGGCGGAGTTCCTCCTGCTGCAGTTGCTTCAAGGCTACCGGTCAACTCGCCGCTGCAGTGTATTCCTGTTAATGTTTGCACGCTTAAAGTAAGAGGTTCAGGTTGCTCCAAGTGAAATACATCTGACCACACATAAGTGCCGTATTTATCCGAAACTTTCACTTTGTAATAACCCGACATCAATTCATGTACGATACTGTCGCTTTGTCCTAAGGCAACGCTATCCGAAACTGAATTGTAACGAAACCATTCGAATTTGTATTTATAAATATTGTTTTCCAAAGGGCGTCCTCCTTTTGCCACGGCTTTTATTTTTCCGTCACTATCACCATGACAGGTTACATAATGATATTCGGAAAGCTTAACTTGAAGGAGATCGGGTTCTGTTACGGTTACTGTTACACTTTCATTACAAGCACAGTAATTTTCTACAGGTTTGAACATGCCAAATGCCGCATTATAATTGGCATCATAAATAGACGCAGAGTACCTGCCGGCAGGAATGTCGTAAATGTATAGAGTATCTATTTTATCGGACAAACTACTTTTTATAATCTTGTATTTGCAAGTAATAATATCCGGGATGGGGATGGCTCTGCCTCTATGAGGTTCAGCACCTCCCGTGTAGGGGATTTTTATCCAGCCATTGGAAGCTCCTTTGGCTCTTGGCTCTTGTATTATAATGTCATCTTTGAATATATAAACGCTGTCGTTTGGTTCGTAAACAGAAAAAACTTGCTTTATTTCAAATTCGTTTGAATCCTTCCGACAGCCATTATTATCTTCTACCGTAAAAGTGTAATTCCCAGCTTTTAGCTCTGTGAAAGTAAGACTTGGATTGTAGTATTGAGTACTAATTATCTTTATTGTATCGGAGCCTTGTGTGAGAAATCCTCGATAGTCTTTTTTTCCACCGCCACCCATATTCACCGTGATCTTCCCATCTAAACCTCCGTGGCAATTTACACTATCTACCGTATAACTGCTTATAGATAATGGCGTTTGGTTAGGAATAACTACTGTTGTCCGATGTCTTTTACCTTCTGTGTAGGTGTTGATTGTATCTTGACTCGGGGGATTAGGGAAGACTGCAAATGCTGAGGTTGTTATATACATGCCATATAAGCCAATGTCATAATTGCCTGCCTTAAGTCCTCTTATGGTAGCTGTAAATTTACCCGGAGCAATAGAGTCCAAACCTTGATTTTGGAGTAAGATAGAATCTTCTCTTAATACTATATTCTCCTCCGAGTGTTGTTTATAAGCTATATACAGTTTTTCTTGACTGGCACCTTTATGGGCTAATGGATTAGCATCGTGTTTATATAGCTGACGGTCGAAAGTAAGAGTGATTGAGCCGTCGCCTTCATTAAAACATTTAGGGGGATTAGCTGTGACATCAATAATATGAGGGGCATCCATCATTGGGGTTAAGGTCATGGTTTGACGTTCTTGTTCTGTTTTACAGTCGATAAAAATATGTATAGGTGTTTTAGCTTCAGCTAATTCAACGAACTCCGCTTCGGTAAACAAATCTTTCCCGGAAAATGTGATTCCGTTACTGCCAGCTTTGCTTACATTCAATTTTTCGTTATTACTTCGATAGCTATACTGCCAATTGTAATTATTAGAATGATAGCCTGTACTTGCTTTTATTGTTATTTCATCATTGTAAAGCAAATGCTTAGTCTTTTCGCTGTTTTTAGGAATATGTTCTCCTTTTTCATCAAAATAAAAGAGATTAATATAGCGAGGATAAAGTGTTAAAGAATAATATGTGTCGAATATAGATGGATTATATAAAGTGAATCTTTCTGCTATATAGGTTTTCGAATAGTCAATTAAAATGTCATTTTGATGACTCGAACTAGGCTTACATACAGTTAGCGCATTTCTCCAATACTTTTCTGTCTTAGCAGATAATTTTGAAATTTTTCTTGATGCTAAATATCTGTTTTCTTGAATTAAATCAGACTCAATATCGCCTACACCACTATTAAATGAAACTATCTCATTTTTGTCCCATAAATTAGGCCACGGATGTGCTTTGGTAAAAGTCTGATATGTATGATTATAAGAATCTGTAACTGTTAATGTAAATTTACATATATCACTACTTGTAGGCCTAATTCTGTCAGCTTGAAAAAAAAGATAATACATTCCTTCATCCACTTGCCCCCATGTTTTCCCAAAAGAGCAAATAGATAAAATAAGTAACAGAGCAGATAATTTTTTTATAGTTTTCATAGTCTATTCAATTTTTACAGTTTTGGTTGTTGGTCGTCCGTTACGATCGCGGTACACAAGCATGTATTCGTATGCTGTGTTTTGTTTGGCGCTGTTGT
>DAIOHI010000321.1:0-3619 GCA_036744815.1 Paludibacteraceae bacterium | reverse complement strand
TCTTAAAAACGGACACAAAAGTAATAAAAGAAATACTATTGCAATAATTTCATTTAGTAAAGGTTTTTCTTTTCTTCCAATATGGTTAAATTCTTCTCAAAGTTTTTTCTATAACAGACGCTTCGAAACCTCTGCTTTGTGCAAATCGGAATAATTTTCCTTGTTTCTCGTATTCGTATTGATAGGATATGCCTTGCAGTTTCTTTTTGAGAATGGATGCAAGCATTTCTTCATATTCACCTTCATCTATCAACGAAACAGCTGTTTCGATCATCGCGCGATTCAATCCTTTTGCAGTTAAAGCAAGCGATATTTTTACTTTTCCCCATTTGTTGAAACGAAATTTATCTTTCACAAAAGCATTGCAAAAACGCTGCTCGTTGATAAAATCATCTTCTTGCAATTTAGAAATAATCTTTTTTCTATCCTTCAAGGCAACATCCCAAGCAAGCAGTTTTGCATCCACTTCGGACACACAATGCTCCGATATGGAACAATACGAAGCCGCTTTGTGCAGCAATTCTTCAAAAGTATATTCCTTTTTCATGCTTTTGTTATTTAACTATTTCACTCGCAATTCGGCAAAGTTATTCAATCATTACATTAACGTAAATCAAGCCAAACTATTACATGCTTCTTTAAGAAGAAAGTTTCAAACCATTTTAACAAAAAACAAAAATAACATTTTTTCTTAGCTACACGAAATTCCCTCTTTTAAATTGAAAAAAGAAGTAAATTATCCAATGGGCATTAAAAACAGAATTTGCTCTTTTTAAAAAAATACATACCTTTGTTTTGCAGAAGAAAAGAAAATAAACAATGTTTAGATAATGAAAAGGCTGTTTTTATTATTCTTTATAGTCGCTTCCGGCTCACTATTTGGGCAAAGTCATTTTATCGGAATACAAACTGGGATTAATACATCCAGCGCTTTCGATGCGGTTCAAGAAGAGCTTCGATTCAATGCTAAACCTTTTGGCGGAATTACATACGAATTCGTTTCTTCTCGGAATTTCATTTTCGACAGCGAGCTCCTTTTCTATCCCATTGGATTTTACATCGAATCGCAAGGAACAAATGAAAACATGACTGAAGTTGGCTCCGAACAAATGTTTCTATCCTACAATTATTTGAGTCTCCCTTTAAAATTCGGATACAAACTCGGTTCTGATTTTTATTATTCACTCAAACTCGGCATTGCTCCTTCATACTTACTCGAAGCAAGTCATAATATATCTGATGACTCCAGCAATAAAACGATGCCAAGTTTGTTGAAAAAATCAATGCTTATAAATCCAGAAATTGCGAATAATGAGGACAAAGTCGGGAAATTCGACATCGCAGCTTTGGCTGAATTTGGTCTTGGTTATGAATTTAAAAACAGAATCAATTTAGGCTTGAACATTGGGTTCAGACAAAGTCTTTTAGAGTTATCAAATGCAGATTACTTTCCCGAAAAACATCTCCTACTCTACGGATTCCTTTGTTCTTTAGAAGCAAAATATCGTTTATAACAATACATTTGAACAAATATCTACATCAACGAAGCTTTTATCATCCGATCGTTTCCCGAAATATCTTTTCGTAAAACGACATCAACAAAATCCATACTTTCGAGCAAGGACAGACAATCTTTCCCAAAATCGCGGTGAATTTCAAAAAACAATTTTCCGTTGCGCTGTAAATGTTGTTTTGCAAAAACAGCGATGTGTCGATAAAACAATAAAGGATCGTCGTTAGGGACAAAAAGCGCCCCGTGCGGCTCATAATCCAACACGTTAGCCTCAATTATTTCCTTCTCTTTTTCCGGAATATAAGGCGGATTACTCACAATTATATCCCAACCTTCATCATATTGAGTTTGTTGAGTTATATCTTTTTGCAAAAACTTCACATCAAGACTGTGATATTCCGCATTTCTTCTTGCCATGTTCAACGCTGTTTCCGATATATCAAAAGCAGTAACTTCAAAGTTTGGAAGATGCTTTTTCAAAGCAAGAGCGATGCAGCCACTTCCCGTTCCAATATCCAGAATTGCTTTTCGGTCGCAACCTTTATTTTCCTGAATAATCCAATCGACCAATTCTTCGGTTTCCGGACGAGGAATCAAGGTAGAATTATCAACGAAAAACGTCATGTTGTAAAATTGCGCTTCGCCTAAAATGTATTGAATCGGAGTTTTTTTCTTTAACTTTCCGATATAATCTTTTACCAAACTTACTTGTTCACAAGAAAAAATAGTATTTTTGTTTATAATTAACTGAGTCTGCGAAAATCCGCTCAGCTTTTCGGCTATCATAAAGCAATAGCAACGGATCTCCTCCTCAGAGTATAATCCGCTAAGTTCGGTACGAATATATTCAAAAGTAGTTTGCATAGTTTTTGTAGTGCAAAGATACATATTTGCTTAAATAATGACAGCTTCCGATATTGACATAAAATACATGAATCGATGCTTGCAATTGGCAAGCTTAGGAGCCGGACAGGTATCGCCCAATCCTTTGGTTGGAGCGGTATTGGTTTGCGACGATAAAATTATTGGCGAAGGATATCATCAAAAATATGGGAAACCACATGCTGAACCGAATGCCATCAATGCTGTTGTTGATAAAAAGCTTCTTAAAAAAGCAACACTTTATGTTAATTTAGAACCTTGCGCTCATCATGGAAAAACGCCGCCTTGCGCCAATTTAATCGTTGAATGCGGCATTCCGAAAGTAGTAATCGGTTCATTAGATCCCAATCCGAAAGTATCGGGACGCGGTGCCGAAATCCTGAAGAACGCAGGAATTGAAGTGAAAGTTGGCATATTGGAAGATAAATGCCTCGAATTAAATAAGCGTTTCTTTACTTTTCAAACACAAAAACGCCCTTATGTTATTTTAAAATGGGCGCAAACGCAAGACGGTTTTATTGACCGGAATCGAAAAGATTCATCAGAAACACCTTTGTTGATATCGAATGCAGAAACACGAATATTGACTCATAAAACACGTTCGGAAAATCAATCCATTCTTATTGGTGCCAACACCGCGGTTATGGACAATCCCTCTTTGACTGTACGATTTTGGAGTGGAAAAAATCCGATTCGATTGGTTATCGACCCGCAAGGACGTGTTCCTGCAAATCACAATGTAAAAAACGGGCAAATAGAAACAATCATTTTTACCGAGAAAAAACTAGAAAATTCACTCAACCTGCGATTTATTAATATCGATTTTTCGAAACATTCTTTAAAAAATCTGCTTGCCGCTATTTATAATGAAAACATTCATTCGGTGCTGGTAGAAGGCGGAGCACAAGTGTTGACCAATTTTCTAAAAGAAGGTTGCTGGGACGAAGCGCAGGTAGAAATATCTCCTCAACGAATTGGAGATGGAGTGAAAGCTCCGACAATTTCGATTCAGCCCATTTCTCGAAAAACAATTGAAGGACACGACTGTTTACTTTTCAAAAATGAATACCTAATCTAAAATTGAAATATCATGCCGCAGGTTTTAACTATCATATTTTTAGCTCTCTACATCTACACGATAGTAAGTACCATTTTGGTTATCCTATTGGAAAACAGAAATCCCATGCGGTCTTTTACATGGTTATTAGTCCTCGTTTTTATTCC
>DAIOHI010000320.1:0-3622 GCA_036744815.1 Paludibacteraceae bacterium | reverse complement strand
AAGACATAGGACATTTTTAAATACATTGGTGTTTGCGAAGGTACATCTACGCGTGCATCCAAGCCGAGGGCATTGTAAGTTTTTCCAAACTGTGCGCTTACGTTTGCCAAAAGTGCGTAATCGCTCAAACTTTGATAGCTGACTGCAAAAAAAGCCTGATTCGATGTGGAGGAAGATACATTGCCTCCGATATGAAGTTTCAATTGATCTTTCGCTCTCACTTTTAAAATCAAGTCGAAAGCGCTATCATTGTTGTTGTATTTTACGCTGGGAAAAACTTCCGATATCCGTTCGTCCGATAATAGCATGAAATATTTCTTTTTAAATTCTTCCATGTCAAATTCTTCGTCTTTATATTGGACGATGCGGCTGATATAACGTTTTTGCAAGCTATCGACACCTTCAACCATCACATTTTTAAATTCCAGATCGGGATAACGATTGCGGAAAGAACTTCGATTTTCGGCTAAAGATAATGAGTCAACGCGGCGGCTTATTCGCGATTTTATCTGCTCTATTCTGAGCATTGTAGAATCGTAGCCTATTTTTACCAGTTTATCAACAGGCGAAAAATCGAACAAGCTCACATCATCAAGATTAAATTCCAATACTTCGCCTTCTTTCTCCGGCAAATCATAGTCGGTTATATTGATAACCATATTTGATAGTTGCGACATAATGTCGTCTTCGTCGGGTTTTGAGGGATTAGCACCAACAATACTTCCGATAATAAAATCGGGATTAAAATCGCGGCGCATTACATCGGTAGGGAAATTGTTGAAAATACCGCCGTCGAAAAGCAAGCGTCCATCGATTTTAATCGGCTTGAACATAAGAGGGTAGGTCATCGATGCCCGAACTGAATTTCCTAAATCGCCTTTCGAAAAGATGACCGCTTTCTTATCGTAAACATCTGAAGCAACGCAACGGAAAGGAACAAGCAAATTATTAAAATCATTGTTTGCAACCGCATTAGCTTGAGCATAAAGATGTATAAACGCCAGATTCATTTGAACGGGCGACATCAGGTTGGTTGGGAGTATGTTCGGACGAATTCCGAAGGACTGTTTACTGTCGATATGAAAGCGCAGATCGACAAAGCTCGGACGTGGATCGGCACTGTAATAATAATATTTATAATCGGTTTCGACTTCGCCGCTAAACCAATACTTGAATTCGTCGGACTTCAATATCTCTACCATCTCGTCGGGATTAAGACCAATGGCATATAAGGAGCCGACAATAGCTCCGATAGATGTTCCCGTAATGTAATCGATCGGGATTCCGTTTTCTTCAAGGGCTTTTATTACTCCGATATGTATAATGCCTTTTGCTCCACCACCGCTCAGAACAAGCCCTACCTTCTGTGCCGACACAAAAGGGGCAAAAAGAAACAGCATAGCTGTGAAGATAGATAACAGCCTTTTCATATTCAGAGTTCTCAATTATTGGGAATAATAACTTAAAAATCCCTTTTCTCCGAAACTTCGGAGATTTATTCGTAATCGAAGCGTCCGAAAGGACTTTCGATAAATAGCTCCTTTTTATCCGAAGCTTCGCAATATCCCACTATCCGGGCATCGATGCCGAAGCTTTTAGAAATAGAAACAACTTGCTCGGCATATTGTTGAGGTAGATATACTTCTAAACGATGTCCCATGTTAAATACTTTGTACATTTCTTTCCAGTCGGTTTTCGATTCTTTTTGAATGATTTCGAAAAGTGGCGGTATCGGGAACAAATTGTTTTTTACTACCTTCAACCGATCGATAAAATGAAGTATTTTCGTTTGAGCTCCACCCGAACAATGCACCATTCCGTGAATATGTGGATGAAGTTCGCTCAATAATTTTTTCACAACCGGCGCGTAAGTCCGCGTTGGCGAAAGCACCAATTTTCCGGCATCGATTCCCAAACTTTCAATTTTATCGGTCAATCGGTAGGAGCCGGAGTAAGCCAATTCCTGCGGGATGGATGCGGCGTAACTTTCGGGATATTTTTGAGCCAAATAGGATGCAAAAACATCGTGGCGTGCCGAAGTAAGTCCATTGCTGCCCATTCCGCCGTTGTATTCTTTTTCGTAAGTCGCTTGTCCGCTCGACGAAAGCCCCACAATTACATCGCCGGGCTGGATGTTCGCGTTATCGATCACCTCCGAGCGTTTCATGCGGCAAGTAACCGTGCTGTCCACAATAATTGTGCGAACCAAGTCGCCCACATCGGCAGTTTCGCCGCCCGTTGGGTAAATGTTTACGCCCAATTCTCGGAGTTCTTCCACCAAATCATTCGTTCCGTTAATGATTTCGGAAATCACTTCGCCGGGAATTAGCGATTTATTCCGTCCGATGGTGGACGAAAGCAGTATGTTGTCCGTTGCTCCAACGCAAAGCAGATCGTCAATGTTCATTATCAAAGCATCTTGCGCGATGCCTTTCCAAACGGATAAATCGCCTGTTTCGCGCCAATAGACATAAGCCAGCGACGATTTTGTTCCGGCGCCGTCGGCATGCATAATGTTGCAATAGTCGGGATCATTTCCCAAAAAATCGGGGATGATTTTGCAAAAAGCTTTAGGATAAAGCCCCTTGTCGATATTTTTTATCGCGTTGTGAACATCTTCTTTCGAAGCCGAAACACCTCTTAAGTTATAGCGTTGGTCGCTCATAAAAACAGCAGGATTGTTTGAGTTTATTGATAGATTTACAGCAATGATACAAAAATAAGCAAATGCCGTGGATAACGCAATGAGAAGATAAGAATAATTTTATTAAAGGGAAATTGAAAATGGAAAGTGGAGAATTGTTGTTCACTAACGGAAGTTACAGAAGTCAGATGAAGTTACAGGAAGAATGAATAAAGAAGATTTCAGATTTCAGATTTCAAATTTCAGAATCATCAATTATCCCAATTACGCATTAAAAAGAAAAGCATAAATAATAACCTCTCGCAAAGGCGCAGAATACGCAGAGGAAAAGAGAAAAAGCATAAAAACTTAGCGTACTTGGCGTCTTGGCGAGAAATGTTTTTCTAATGCTGAATTTGGAATTATCCATTTTCTTTGTCAACTGTCCTCTGGATACTGTCCACTATCAATTACGCAACTTCTCTTAAATTCGTCTGACTTCCTATAATTTCTTCAATTTCTGTCTTCAATCCTGCTATGAAACATAAAAATCAGGAAGAAAAGCCTTTGTTTATATTGATTTAACTTCGTACATTGTCGAAGTTAAATTTCTGCTTCAAAAGTCTGTTGAATTTAAAATTAAGAAGCTATGAAAAATTATCTATACCTTCCCCGAATTGGCATAAAACGCCGCTCCCGAACGAGGAAAAGGAAGCAAAACAACAACGGGAACTTCTCCCAATGTTCGGGAACTGTCCCCTGAAGTGCGGGAGCCTTTCCCAAAGTTTGGGCGTCTTCCCCCGAAGTACGGGAGCTTCTCCCAAAGTCTGGGGATCTTCCCCTTAGATAGGGGCGTCTCTCCCAAAGTTTGGGTGTCTATCCCCGATGTACGGGAGCCTTTCCCGAAGTTTGGGGAACAGTCCCTAAGTTAGCGATAAAAATTGCAATTGATATATCGAAGCCTGCAAAGCAGGATGAGTAGGCTCTAAACAGGTTCGT
>DAIOHI010000319.1:0-3624 GCA_036744815.1 Paludibacteraceae bacterium | reverse complement strand
TTCAATCAGCAACAAAAGAAAAAACGCTTGTTGATAAAGGTCTGATGGTTAAGATTCGAGTTCTCTTCGAAGAAAAAGAACTGTTTCGTCTTTCGGAAATAACGATAAAGGACTTGGCAGAAGAACTTAATACAAATGAAAATTGCATATCAACATGTATTAATAAGTTTTTCGGATGCAGCTTCGAACAATTATTGCTTCGCTATCGGGTAAATGCGGTAAAAGATTTGTTATGCCATACCACATTCGAAGTGCAGGAAATTATTAATAAAACGGGTTTTGCTACTCCGGCATCGTTCCACAAAGCCTTCAAAGAGCATATTTGTAACGAATTATCACCCATCGAATGGAGAGTGCACAACACAAAGAACCAAAAAATAGCGAAGCAAAGTTCAGCTCAACTTAGTAGAATTTAAGAGCAAAATATAGAAAGTACTTCTCTGCAAATTATTTATCCTTAACACTTTTGATTTCTGTCTGAATAATCGCAAGCAGACATAAATTTATAAGCTTGTTCGTTTGCAAAACGAAGAGGCTTGAACCCTATTTTTTTTAGTCTTTATATGTTAAAAAGTCCTTGAGTTCAAAAAGATAAAGCTATAAGTTATAATAGAGCACTAATCTCTATTTCATTTGCTATCTATCTGTTTTACTTTTTTTAGTATTTTACATCCCGTTTTTACGGCTTTAACCAAAGCAGAATAAAGCTGTCCTTAATAATGTAAAATCAGGTTAATAGATATTAAACGAAGGATTCTTTCCATCGAAATAAATGTATATTTGCTACCCGAAAAAGAAAATCAACAAATGTCAAATATTATGATTCAGAACATTGATATTAGGGAACTTAATGAGCGCATAGAAAAGCAAAGTTCATTTGTGGATGCTTTAATGATGGGAATGGATACCACCATTATCGGTCAGAAACATTTGGTCGAATCCTTGCTAATCGGCTTGCTTGCCGATGGACATATTTTGCTCGAAGGAGTACCGGGATTAGCAAAAACTTTGGCTATTAAAACATTGTCGGATTTAATAAAAGCTGATTTCAGCCGGATACAATTTACGCCCGACTTACTTCCTGCCGATGTGGTTGGAACGATGATCTACAGTCAGAAAGAAGAGAAATTCAGCATTAAGAAAGGACCTATTTTTGCTAATTTAGTTTTAGCCGACGAAATTAACCGTGCTCCGGCAAAAGTACAAAGTGCATTGCTCGAAGCCATGCAAGAGCGTCAGGTCACAATCGGTGAAACAACTTACAAATTAGGAGAGCCATTCTTGGTTATGGCAACTCAAAACCCAATTGAGCAAGAAGGAACTTATCCGCTGCCTGAAGCCCAAGTCGATCGTTTCATGCTTAAAGTGGTAATTCATTATCCACGTAAAGACGAAGAAAAATTGATTATTCGTCAAAATATCCAAAAAGAGAAACGCAAAGTTACTCCGGTGCTGACTCCAAAAGATATTATTGAAGCCCGCGAGGTTGTCCGCGATGTGTATATCGACGAAAAAATCGAACGTTATATTGTGGATATCGTATTTGCTACTCGTTTTCCTCAAGATTACGGATTGGAAAATCTGAAAGAAATGATTGCTTTCGGGGCGTCGCCTCGTGCATCCATCAATTTGGCATTGGCTTCTCGCGCTTACGCCTTTATCAAACGCCGCGGATACGTTATTCCGGAAGATGTGAGAGCCGTATGTTACGATGTATTGCGTCACCGCATCGGTTTGAGCTACGAAGCTGAAGCCAACAACATGACTTCGGAAGAAATCATTACCGAGATTTTGAATACAATAGAGGTGCCTTAAGCAATTTACCATTTAACCATTGACTATTTGCGATTTGCGCGAAGCGAAAATCAAAATAAATAGTAAATTGTAAATGAATAAATAGTAAATATTGTTATGGAAACGAGTGATTTGCTGAAAAAAGTACGTAAGATCGAAATAAAAACGCGGGGATTGTCGCAAAATATCTTTGCCGGCGAATATCATTCTGCGTTTAAAGGGCGCGGTATGACTTTTTCGGAAGTTCGTGAATATCAATATGGTGATGATATTCGCTCGATTGATTGGAACGTAACTGCGCGCTTCGGACATCCTTATATCAAGATATTTGAAGAAGAACGTGAAATGACCGTGATGCTTCTGATTGATGTTTCGGGCAGCCGCGATTTTGGCTCGCTAAGTCAAACTAAGAAGGATGTTTTTACCGAGATAGCCGCTGTACTTGCGTTTTCAACCATACAGAATAACGATAAAATAGGAGTCATTTTTTTCTCGGATCAGATTGAAAAGTTTATTCCACCTCAAAAAGGAAAAAAACATGTATTGCATATTATCCGTGAATTGATTGATTTTAAGCCACAGAGCAGAAACACCGATATAGCAATGGCTTTGCGCTATTTTACGAATGTAATTAAAAAACGTTCGACGGCTTTTATCATATCCGATTTTATGGATAATAATTTTGAACGCGATTTGAAAATAGCTAACCGTAAGCACGATATTGCCGCATTACAGGTTTATGATAATCGTGAAACGGAATTGCCCGATGTTGGATTGATAAAATTGAAGGATGCGGAAAGCGGCGAGCGGATATGGATTGATACTTCTGATCGACGTCTTCGCACAGCATATAAAAACAACTGGGGACAAACTCAACTAGCTTTGCAAAAGTCTTTTACGCTTTCGGGTGTCGATTCAGTTTCGATGAGCACATCCGACGACTACGTGCGGGCGTTGATGCGTTTGTTTAAAATGAGAGCCTAAATAATTTCGGATTTACGATTTTAGATATTTACGATTAAAAAAAGTCTTGGAACTATTTAATAATATGAAATATTTTCTCCGACTGAATGTATTACTTACCGTTTTGCTTTCTTGCTTTGCCTTGCAAGCTCAAAAAATAACGGTAAAAGCACAACTCGATTCCACCGTTTTATGGATAGGCGATCAGTCGAATTTGTCTTTTGAAATAAGTCAATCGCCCGATCAAGTTGTGAATACTCCTTTGTTTTTTGATACTATTCCGGGAGGCTTAGAAGTTGTAGGCGGCATCAGATTGGATACAATAAAATCGAAAGACGGTTATTTGTTGGTAAAACAAAATTACACCATTACCGCTTTTGAGGATTCTCTTTATTATCTTCCTTCGCTTCCTTTTGTAACGGGCGACGACACAGTTTGGTCGAATCCATTGTCGCTAAAGGTAGTACAGCCATTTCAAATAGATACGGCTTCGAATACTATTGCCGACATAAAACCGATTTATAAACCGAACTTTGATTGGAAATGGTTTTTTAAACTCGTACTTTTTGTGTTGCTGATCATTGCAGTTGTAATATTAGCATATTTTTTAATACGTAAGTTTGTTTTGAAGAAACCCATTTTACCAACGGCAATCGAGGTTAAGGAAAACTTGCCGCCTCACGAGATTGCCTTAAAGGCTTTGGATAAAATAAAGAATGAGAAATCTTGGCAACAGGGACGTATTAAAGAATATCATACAGAACTGACCGACGTGCTGCGCGAATATGTTGAACGCTTATTTAATGTGTCAAGTATGGAAATGACTTCCGAAGAAATTTTGGATAGCCTGAACATGTTGAAAGTATC
>DAIOHI010000318.1:0-3634 GCA_036744815.1 Paludibacteraceae bacterium | reverse complement strand
CAAGTATTCTAATCCTTTAATAAATTCCCTTTCCTTAATAAAAGCAATATCTTTATTCTTTGTCTTTACTATAGCTGAATACAACATCCAAGCTCAAGATTTGGAAACAATCTACAACGAATCTTTTAATTATAAGCAAAAATACGACAGTTTGTATTACAACAATATCATATCCATAAATTCGATAAAAGAGCGGAATGATTTTTGGTATCTTGTTCGTACACAAAGAGGAAATGAGTTTATTTTAATACAAACAGACAAGAAAAAAAATATCCCTGCTTTTGATCAGGAACGATTGGCAAAATCATTAAGCCTAACGCTTGAAAAAAAAGATATTAAAGCCTACGATCTTCCATTTAAGAGTATCGAATTTAATAAATCATTAGATAGTATTTCGTTTAGTATAGAACGTATAGACTATTCCTTTTCCCTGAAAAATTATACATTAATAAAGAAAGATATTAAAGGGAGGCAAAGAGAGCAATCCGGCTATTGGGGAAAAATAAACAAAGAAGACAGTCAGCAGAAAATTTTGTCTCCCGATAAAAAGAGGGAAGCCTATATTTCGGAAGGAAATCTTTGGATGACTGATTTGCTAACAAAAAAGACACAGAAGCTAAGTTATGACGGCACAGTTGCTGATTATTATTCTTCAGAAATACATTGGTCGCCCGATTCAAAAAAAATTGTATGTTGTAGAATCAGACCGGGAGGAGATCGAAAATTACTGATGATTGCGTCATCTCCCAAAGATCAACTTCAACCTAAAACCGAAACTTATGATTATGCAAAACCAGGTGATGCATTACCAATAAAACGACCGGTTTTATTTCATGTTGACGAAGGGAAAATGCTTGAACTTGATTTTCCAAATATCGAAAATCAATATAATCTGAATAAGATTCGCTGGAATAAAACATCCGATTCATTCACTTTTCATTTTAATAGAAGAGGGCATCAGCAATACCTTATTTATAAAGGCAATTTGGATGGAAAGGTTCAGACAATTGTAGATGAAAAAGCAGAAACGTTCATTTTTTACAACAAACTTTATGAGTATTGGATGGAAGACACAGGTGAACTGCTATGGATTTCGGAAAGAGATGGATGGAGGCATCTTTATCTTTACGACATAAATACAGGAAAGGTGAAAAAACAATTAACAAAAGGCGAGTGGATTGTAAAATCAGTTGTGCGTGTAGATGAAAAAAGTAGAAAAATGATTGTGATAATATGTGGAAAAGACGCAGACGAAGATCCTTATCTTGAAAAATATTATTCATTAAATATTGACAACGGAGAACTTGTAAATTTGACCCCTGAAAACGCAAATCATAGTGTTACTTTCAATCACGACTACAGTTATTTTATTGATAGTTATTCGCGTGTCGATTTGTCTCCGACTGTAGTTGTTCGTTCTGCTGCAGACGGAAAAATAGTATTTAAAATAGATCATCAGGCTGATAT
The DNA here is from genome assembly GCA_036744815.1 of Paludibacteraceae bacterium. Classification (GTDB taxonomy): domain Bacteria; phylum Bacteroidota; class Bacteroidia; order Bacteroidales; family Paludibacteraceae; genus H1. The sequence goes on along the minus strand of DAIOHI010000318.1, from coordinate 2,167 downwards.
TACAAAAATGTTGGAAGCCGGTTATAAAATACCTGAAGTTTTTTCTGCTAAAGGACGCGACGGGAAAACGGATATATGGGGAATTATCATGCGTCCAAGTAATTTCGATCCTCAAAAAAAATATCCTGTTGTTGAATATATTTATGCCGGTCCGCACGACTCCTTTGTTCCTAAATCTTTCTCTGTTTCAAAATGGGGAACAGAAATGCTCGAACTCGGCTTTATTGTGGTTCAAATTGACGGAATGGGAACAGCCAACCGTTCGAAAGCTTTCCACGACGTATGCTGGAAAAATCTGAAAGATGCAGGTTTTCCCGATCGTATTGCATGGATGAAAGCAGCTGCCGAGAAATATCCCGAAATGAATATTGAGCAGGTTGGAATTTATGGTTGTTCGGCAGGTGGACAAAGTGCGATGGGTGCTTTACTCTTCCATCCCGAATTTTACAAAGTGGGCTATGCTGCATGTGGATGTCATGACAATCGCATGGATAAAATTTGGTGGAACGAACAATGGATGGGTTATCCTGTAGGAAAAGAATACGAGGAATCTTCGAATGTGATTAATGCGCATAAACTTCAAGGGAAATTAATGTTGCTGTTAGGTGAATTAGATAATAACGTTGATCCTTCTTCAACGCTTCAAGTGGTGGATGAGTTGATTAAAAACAAGAAAGATTTTGAATTTGTTATGCTCCCGAACGAACGTCATACAATGGGCGGAGAATATGGTGAACGCAAACGAAAAGATTTTTTTGTAAAGCATTTGTTGGGTATGGAAATCCCAAATTGGAATCAATCAAAATAAGTAGATAATAATTTGGATTGTTAAATCCTTAAAAAATTAAGAATATGTTCTCAAAAAAAACTTATATAAGCCGAAGAGACCAATTAAAAAAAACAATAGGTTCGGGCGTCTTACTGTTTATTGGAAATGAAGAATGTGGAATGAATTATGCGGACAATACGTATCATTTCAGGCAAGATTCGAGTTTTTTGTATTTTTTTGGTTTGGCATACAGCGGATTATCTTCAGTGATAAATATCGATGAAAACGAAGAAATTATATTTGGTGACGAATTAAGCATTGACGATATTGTTTGGATGGGGACGCAACCAACGCTGAAAGAAAAAGCAGAAAAGATAGGAATATCCAAAACATTTCCGTTAAATAAATTGTCCGTTTATCTTGAAAAGGCAATAAAAAAAGGACAAAAAATTCATTTTCTACCTCCCTACAGAGCTGAGCATCAATTGAAGCTGCATGAATTACTACATTTACCTTTAAATCAGATTGCGGTATCAGCATCAGAATCTTTTATCCGAGCAATTGTAAATCAACGTATTTATAAATCGGAAGAAGAAATTGTAGAGATCGAAAAAGCTTGCGATATAACTGCTGATATGCACTTAAAAGCAATGAAAGCAGTAAAAGTTGGCATGAAGGAATACGAAATTCTCGCGGAACTTGAAAAGGTCGCTTTTGCTGCGGGTGGCAGACTTTCATTTCCTACAATAGCAACAGTAAACGGACAAACTCTTCATAATCATTATCATGGGAATATAGTGAAAGAAGGAGATATGTTTCTAATAGATGCTGGAGCGGAAACCGAAATGGGATATGCGGGCGATATGTCATCTACTGTTCCGGCTGGAAAACGCTTTAGTTCAAGACAAAAAGAGATATACGATATACAGGTAGCTTCGCACTTAGCCGCAGTTGAGGCGTTATGTCCCGGTGTTTTGTTTAGCGATGTATATGATTTGTCAGCAAAAGTGATTTTCGAAGGGTTGAAATCTCTTGGTTTGACAAAAGGAGATACCGATGAAGCGGTGGCGGCAGGAGCGCATGCTATGTTTTTTCAGTGTGGACTGGGACACATGATGGGTTTGGATGTGCACGATATGGAAAATTTGGGCGAAGTTTGGGTCGGCTATAATGGAAAAGCTAAAAGTACTCAGTTCGGGCGTAAATCTCTTCGTTTAGGACGGAAATTAGAGCAGGGCTTTGTTTTAACCATCGAACCCGGTATATATTTCATTCCCGAATTGATAGACTTATGGAAAAGTGAAAAGAGATTTGTTGATTTCATCAATTACGACAAGTTGGAATCTTACCGCAATTTTGGAGGATTGAGAAATGAAGAAGATTTTCTTATAACAGAAA
>DAIOHI010000317.1:0-3640 GCA_036744815.1 Paludibacteraceae bacterium | reverse complement strand
GGAAACAGTCAATATATAGGATTTAAAATATATCATCAAAAAGGTAATGTCGCCACATTTATTCATCGTAAGAATCCCGATAACGACTATATTTATCAGTACACCGTAGGGACTGCCAATTCAGGAAATGGAACTGATTATATATCCGACTTTAAAGCTGTTCTGTCAACAGGTATAAATTCACTTTACTTTATCAATTCCAACATTCAACTATCGGGTGGAATAAACTATATTATCGAACATAATCCTCTTTATAATTCAATATCATGGGGAGAAACATCAAAGCTCCACGGATTTCGTTTGGAAGCCGGAATTGCCTATTCTTTTCAATAAAGACAAAAGAAATTTAAATTGCTATTTCGCACTGAACTTATATGTTGAGTGTAGCTATCTCCCGAATCAAAGCAAATGGATAAGAAGATTGTCGTGATTCGTGTTATCAGAAAAATGCAGTGTTTCTATATTTTATTAATATTGTTTCGTTAATAGCTTTTTTTCTGCTTTATGAACAAATAACCATAATATTTTGCCTTCTTTCTTCCTTCTAAAGTCTTATTACTTAATCGGTATTTATATTCAATTGAGCTTTTTTTAGTCCTTCAGAATTAGCTTTTAGTGTTATTTTACCGCTTTTTTTCTTCGATTGGATAACAACCAAAGCTTTTCCATTAAACAATTTGCGTTGTGGCTTTTTCAAGGAAAGATGTTCGGTTGGATCGCCGTTGTCGGTTCCGGCAATAAATCCTTCTCCTTCGATTTCGAAATTGATGAAATTATCAGCTGTGGGTAGGACAGTTCCTTCTGCATCTAAAACTTCAACTGTTACAAAAGCAAGGTCTTTTGCATCGGATTTTATTGAAATTCTATCAGCAGTCAATCGGATGGAAGCAGCTTCTCCCACAGTCTTTATTGTTTTAGTCAATACTGGTTTACCGTTTTTGTAGGAAATAGCTTTCAGTTCTCCTTTTTCGAAAGGAACTCTCCAAGAGACATGAAAGCTGTCTTCTGTTTTAGATTTTCGTCCCAAAGATTTTCCATTAAGGAAAAGTTCCACTTCATCGGCATTGTTGTAATAAGCCCAAACATCAATAATTTCACCTTCTTGCCAATTCCAATGAGGGAAAATGTGTAGCAGGTCTTTGTCCGTCCATTCACTTTGGTACATATAGTAAATATCTTTTGGAAAACCTGCTAAATCGACAATTCCAAAATAAGAACTGCGCGAGGGCCACCAAAAAGGAGTTGGTTCGCCCAAGTAATCGAAGCCTGTCCAAACGTATGTTCCTGATATATAATCGTTCTTTTTAACCAAATTCCAACTTTTTTCATGAGTCGTACCCCAAGGAACGTGCCTGTTGTCGTAGGATGAACATTGTTGCACTTCTTTGATGAAAGGTTTGTCCCAGCGTTCGGGACGAACAAAAACTTGATCGGAGGGCATTTCGTAATAACCTCGCGACATCAAGCCAGATGTGGCTTCGCTAACAATCAGTTTTTGATCAGGGAAATTTTCTTTAAAACTAAGCCAGTCCGCTTCGTGATAATTAATTCCCACGATATCCATTGCGCCAGAACGCAAAAGGTGATTATGAGGTTTTGGCTCGTTGTTGCCGGAAGTTACGGGACGAGTCGGATCTAAAGATTTTACAATATCCGCTAACTTTATAGTAAGTAGCGAATTAACATGTAAGTCTTCGGCGTTAACCGAAGCTTTATTCAATGTATTGGCAAAATTAAGAACAAGATTCGCTTGTTGCAAACTAAGCGTGTCGGCATCGATGCTTGACCATTGTTCTAATACTTCATTGCCGATATTCCACATAAAAACGGAAGGATGATTTCTGTCGCGTAAAATAAAATCCGTCAAATCCCTTTCGTGCCATTCGCTAAAATATTGAGCATAATCGTAGGGCGACTTCTTTTTCCGCCACATATCGAAAGAATCATTCATAACAATGAATCCCATGCGGTCGCAAAGGTCGAGCCATTCGGGAGCCGGCGGATTGTGAGAGGTTCGAATGCTATTGCAGCCCATTTCTTTCAATATCTCAAGTTGACGTTCCATTGCTCGAATATTAACAGCTGCGCCAAGACAACCAAGATCGTGATGCATACAAACACCTTTTATTTTCATGTGTTCGCCATTCAGAAAGAAGCCTTTGTCCTTGTCGAATGTAAAATAGCGAATACCCAAAGTTGTTTCGTAGCTGTCCACGATCTTGCCGTCCTGCTCTATCCTGCTGATAATTTTATAGAGATATGGCGCATCGACCGACCATAAATTAGGATTGGAAATATTGATCGACTGATTTGTTGTAATTGTTTTTTCTGCTTCAACGATTAAAATTTCTTTCGCTTCCGCGATAGTTTTTCCTTCGGCATCTAGCAAAATCGAGTGAAGTGTAAATTCTCGAGATTCCGCAAAATCATTCCTTACTGTGCTTTCAATCTTTATTTCTGCTGCTTCTTTCGTAACTTTTGGTGTAGTAACGAAAGTCCCCCAATGATCAATATGAAGCTTGTTTGTAGTGACTAACCACACATTACGATAAATACCGGAACCTGAATACCAACGCGAATTGGGTTGTTCGGAATTATCCACTCTCACGGAAATCACATTCTTTTCACCAAATTTGATGTAGGAAGTCATCTCGTAGCGGAAGGAAATGTAACCAAAGGGGCGTTCGCCTAACAAATGTCCGTTTATCCAGACTTTGCTGTTTTGATAAATACCGTCGAAATCGATGTAAATCTTTTTATCCTTATCCGATTTATCAATTAAAAATTCTTTGCGATACCATCCTATACCGCCTGGTAAGGCTCCGCCGCCTGCTGTGGCAGGAAAGTCTTTCGAAAAATCGGATTCAATACTCCAATCGTGAGGCAAATCAAGAATTCGCCAATGATTATCGTCGTAATTAATGTTTGAGGCTAAAGAATCATCGCCAAGAAAAAACTTCCAATTTTCGGTAAAATTCTGAACGACACGTCCTTCTTCGTAGGCACATGAAGTCAGTGTAAAAAGAAATAATAAACAGGGAATCATTTTACGCATAAATTTTATGTCTTAATATGGATAATTTCCCTCCGCAGCTCCTTGTATTAAAGCTGTTAAGGTCAATTGATCGCTAACAGCACCCGAAGCTCGATTGAAAATTCCGGAAGCCAAATTTCCTGCTCCGCCGTTATCCCAATAGAAAGGAATCAATCCGTAATTTTTTGCTTGCTGGGTAGCATATTGATGAAAATAAGCTCTTGATTGATAATTCAAATCTTGAATTTCGCTTGCTAAAGTACTTCGTCTGAGCGTGCAATATTCTCCCAATACAACAGGAATGCCTTTATCTACAAATTGAGTTTTCATTTTGTTGAACAAAGCTTTCATTTCCGCTTCTTCACCCCAAGTCGAATTTCGATCTACTCCATCCACAGTGCCGCTATGATGAAAACCGGAACCCCAGAAATAGAACATTTTGCCCCAAGAAGCATCGCTTTCCATCAAACAAAACTGATAAGGCGTGTAATAATGTATTTCCGCCATCATTCGCTTGGGACTTGGATCTGTCGGAAGCGTTTTCATCAATGTATTGGTTTTGTCAATGTCGGTGGCAGGTCCTTGTATTATCAGTGTTCGGTAAGT
>DAIOHI010000316.1:0-3650 GCA_036744815.1 Paludibacteraceae bacterium | reverse complement strand
TACTACAATATCCGGGGGGTTATCAGCAAACTGATATTTGATTTTCTCTAGATTATATTTAAAGGAATCCTTTTCAAAGTCCAGAGTATGTATATTAAGTTTGAATGTACTACTTAAATAGTGGATAACTCTTGTCACCGCATTATGCTCAAATGGCGAAAGATAGATATTCATGTTGTCTTTGCAAATAACCCCGCGCAATATAATATTTAATGCTTCAGTGGCTGATGGGGCAAAGGTAACTACTTTATTTGGACAGTGATTAAGATTAAGCAATAATTCACGAGTTTCAGCAACTAAAGCAGAAGCCTTAGATGCTAATTTATGCTGACCGCGTCCAACATTTACACCGCATTCGCGGTAAAACTTATCCATGAACACATAAACTTCTTCCGGCTTAGGAAAAGTCGTTGCAGCATTATCAAAATAAGCAGTACTGTTCAAAACAATCACCTCCGTTTAACACAATTTTTCAAGTAGTTCAATCAAGACTTGCCGCTTTTCCTGTTCTGTTATGGATTGTCCATATTCCTCAAGCTGTGCGGTCATTTCATTCAGCAATAATTTGGCTCTATTACTGTATTCAGTTTTATCGAACCTTTTCGGGACTTTATTGCCGCTTGAATCAGTAAATACGATTTCATAAGAAGTCGTTCCATCTACTTCAGTATCCTTTTTGTTGTTGAAAGCCTCTATGGTGTCTTTAAATGTCCGCAAATCCCTTAAGAAAACTTTAATAGTATCGCTATTCCAATCATCAATACGTAAGAAAGTTACTGTCTTTGCAAGGCGTCCAATGAACGCTTTTTCATCATTTGTAATATTAGATATTAACTCAAGGATTCTATTTTCGTTGCCTGTATATAGGTATTGCTTCGTCTTTTCGCTCAAAGATTCATACCAATCTTTAATGACAGAAGTCAAGCTGCTGCTTGCGTTTCCGTTTGTAAACATTGATTTTACTGTAATAGTTAGTTCGGCAATAAGGTGGTTGACAGCATTATCGAAGTCAGCTTTTGTGGCAGCTATCATATCAACAATATTAACAGAAAACTCATTCATCCCGAATATACTAAAAACTTTTTCAAATAAAAATTCTCGCGGGTTTGCATTTAATTGTTTTAGGTTTGATATTAGTTTTTTCTTGGATTTATCAATGTTTCTAGGTCTACCGTCCGCATTATATACAACGGTCATTTCTTTAGCATATTTAGGCAGAGAAAGGTACCAACGCTCCATAGCAGAGAGTAGATAAGTAAAGCTATTGAAGTCCTTTTCACGCTCAACAACATATTCATTAAATAACGCCTCAAGCCGGGACATATATTCTGCTTTTTCTTCATTCCAATCCTCTAGAATTACAGAGTATTTTTCCGGTTCTTCGTTAATGCTATTAAGCAAATCGGCAGTAATTTTAGTTTCTTCACCATTATAAAGGATAACAAGATTTTTTTTGTAGAGGTGTAATACTACCGCAATGTAGATAGGGATAACACCGTATTTCAATCCAAAACCATATTGATGCAGAGTCAAAGTGTCATATAATGTTTTAAATTCCGCTCCGTCCTGAGTAGCTGCTTGTTCAGTAAAAAACAATTTGATTTCATGAAGCATACCGCGAATGAGTTCATCATCTGGCTCCAGATTAATAACTGGGTTTGTATCGACATTTTCCAGTATGCCTGTCTGTATTAGTGTGCTTCGCATAATGGATACATCCTGACCGCTCCCGGAAAGTCCGATATTTGGGGCAAGTTCATTTGCAAGCAATCCAGATAAGATTTTTGAGCGACTGTTAACAGCTACAGTCGGTAAGGCATTCTTGTTGACAGATTCGTTGTTTATAATCGGTGTACGATAGAAAATCCGATTACATATCTCGGATAAAAGATTGGATAGCTGCGCTTTACGATAGAAATTATACCGCCGGCTATTATAGTAGTAAGAAGCATTTCCGTTTTCAGGGCGCGCAAAGGAATTAATAAAATGCCCAACGACTTCAGATAAATCATCTATGTAAATATCATATTCATCGCTCAACAAATCATCCTCAAGCACTTCGGACTTGAGGTGGATTACTGCTTTGTAATCCATAATATCTTTTTGAATATCTATGTAGTTATTCGGAACGACATATAAAATGCGATCGTGCGGGTTTTGCTCTTTTAACATAGACTCTTTTATTTTTTTAATTTCTTGCTGATTTTTCGGGATAACAGCATAAACAATTCCATCTGCGGAGCTACTTGAAATACGCTTGTCCCAATCAGAAACAGACCAATAATCTTCACTATCAATGAAAATAAAATCAAAGTATCGTGTAATTTCATGCTCATCGTTATACGCTGTCGGATACATATAATTATCAAATGAAGATTGATTTAAAATCTCAGTAACACTTGTATTAGTCAAACGTGTATGGATATATTTCTCGATTTCCTCTCGAATATCTGTTCCGCTGGTTTCTTTTATTTTCAAATAACTATTACTTCTTTTTAGGTATATAATACACTCTTTGTCTATTAGTTCTGATAAAGCAATATCTATCTGTTTAGGGTTATCTACTGTGTCACGGAAAGTATCCATAATCACATTAGTAATGGGTGGGAGTTTCTCAAACTGCTCAACAAGATAGATTAGAGCAATCGTTTTAATAATTTTCGAATGAAGCGTTAAACCCTCCACTTTGCGCAAAACACTTGATGTTAGCTTGTACATTTTATATACTTCGCTTGTATATGGCTCTTTACGGAAAAGCGGTTCAAAGTAGTCATAAATAAAATCGGGAGTAAGCATAGGAAAGTCGCCCTTAGCTGATTTTATAAATGCTGAGAGCGTAAACTTATCTTCTGATGATAAAAAAGTAAATAATGTACGTTCATTCTGCGCGACCTTTTCTGACAATCGCGGCAGGATAAAAGTAGAAATAGGATGTAAAGGATAACAACCTTCTACTCCGTTGGTTATTTCATTCGTGTTATTTTTGTCTAACAAATTGTTTTTTGTAAAACGATCTTTCAAGTCCTCAAAACGAGATTGGTGTTTTTCTTTATAAGTTTGCCACTTTACTGAGTTCTTGCGAATAACGGCAGAGATAATTTCGTACATCTGTGAGTAGTTATTGTGAAGATTAATATGTTTAAATCGCCCGGATACTCCACGCCATCCATCTACTTTGTCTTTTGGTAAATTACTATCTATATAATTTGCGATATCTTTATGAGAAATTAGCATCAAATGCATCTGCTTGTTTCTGCTACGGTCACACTTCTCTGCAAAGTCCTGTAATAATTTTATATCACTATTAGTTGCAGTGGAAATGCTGGACTCAAGGTATTTACTAAACTCATCGTATATAACATAATAGCGTATCAAAAGCTACCGAAGCCGGATCACTACCCATCTGTTGTTTTATGATAGGTACGCCAACTCGGTCTGCCCATATTTGTAGTTGGTCTATAGCGGCTGCCCTAAACGTATCAGCTGCTCCTAAAACAACTTTGTATCCTTTTTTCTTAAGTTGATAAGCTAACTTCCCGATAGTCGTTGTTTTCCCCACTCCGTCTACACCTACTACCATAATGACGTAAGGTTTTTTATTGGCGGGAATCTCAAAAACGGGTGCGATTCCTGAATTGGTTTTAGACAAA
>DAIOHI010000315.1:2538-3650 GCA_036744815.1 Paludibacteraceae bacterium | reverse complement strand
CATTAAAATCTCTGCCCGCTTTGCTGAACTCACGGATTTGATTGATGAAAAAACAATGCGTTGGCTGGAATTAAGCGAAATAGCTTAATTGTTTTCGTCCCGCAATTTACAGCTATATATTTATAAAATTACTTTCAAAATCCTTGAAAAATGATTACTTTTGAATTCTTAAATCAAATACATTTTATTAACACCTAAAAACAAATAAACATGAAAGGAATTGTTCTTGCTGGAGGCTCCGGAACTCGTTTGTATCCGATTACAAAAAGTATCTCAAAGCAAATTATACCTGTTTACGACAAGCCAATGATTTATTATCCTTTATCGGTGTTAATGTTGGCTGGAATAAAAGAAATATTAATCATTTCAACTCCTCAGGACATTCATCTTTATGAAAATTTACTGGGTGATGGCAGCAGTTTGGGAGTAAAATTTGAATATGCCATTCAGCCATCGCCCGACGGATTGGCTCAAGCATTTATTATTGGCGAAAAATTTATCGGCAAGGATAATGTTTGTATGATTTTGGGAGATAATATCTTTTATGGATTTGATTTTTCTCGTACCCTACGCGAAGCCGCTACGCTGAAAGATGGTGCTATGGTTTTCGGATATTATGTAAACGACCCTGAACGTTATGGCGTTGCAGAGTTTGATTCAACAGGTAAAGTTTTAAGTTTGGAAGAAAAACCAACAGAGCCTAAATCTAATTATGCTGTAACAGGTTTATATTTTTATAGCAATGATGTTGTTGAAAAATCTAAGGCATTAAAACCGTCGAAACGAGGTGAACTGGAAATTACCGATTTGAATCGTTTGTATTTGGAAGAAGGCAGATTGAATCTAAAAATCATGGGGCGTGGAATGGCTTGGCTTGATACCGGAACCCACGACAGTTTACTCGAAGCTTCTAATTTTATTTCAACTATCGAAAACCGTCAAGGTTTGAAAGTTGCTTGCTTGGAAGAAATTGCTTACCGGATGGGCTACATTGGCAAGGATAAATTATTAGAGTTAGCCCAGCCACTGAAGAAAACAGAGTATGGGCAGTACATGATCCGCTTAGCGACTGATCAGTTGGAGTATTTAGGCTAGCACGTTTAGGCAAATTC
>DAIOHI010000315.1:0-2528 GCA_036744815.1 Paludibacteraceae bacterium | reverse complement strand
ATAGCTTTCCGTGCCGGGTATATTGATAAAGAACAACTGTTGAAACTTGCTGAACCCTTGAAAAAGAATCATTACGGTGAGTATCTGATAAAAATTGCAAAAGAGAAAAGATAAAAATTCTATTTTTGATTTCATTACTTTTTTTTGATTTATGGAAATTATAAAAACGCCTATCGAAGGGCTTTTAATATTAAAACCTCGTGTATTTGAAGATGCACGTGGTTTTTTCTGTGAAACATATAACGAAAAGACACATCGTGAATTAGGTATTGATATTCATTTTTGTCAAGATAATCAATCGAAATCCTCTTATGGTGTTATTCGTGGTTTGCATTATCAGTTATCGCCTCAAAGTCAATCGAAGTTGGTGTCGGTTGTTCAAGGTAGAGTTTGGGATGTCGCAGTAGATTTACGTAAAAAATCGCCAACTTTCGGACGATGGTTCGGAGTGGAACTCTCTCTCGAAAATCATCTGCAATTTCTTATTCCTAAAGGCTTTGCACACGGATTTTCGGTATTAAGCGAAACAGCTATTTTCAGTTACAAATGCGACGACTTCTACAGTCCTACTTTAGAGCGAGGGATTATTTACAATGATAGAAATCTGAATATCGACTGGAAATTACCGGCAGAAGCGATAAGTGTTTCGGATAAAGATAAAAAGCATCCTCTTTTTATAGATGCAGAAATGAACTTTTAAAAGATGAAAAAAACTATTTTAGTTACCGGAAGTAACGGACAATTAGGAAACGAAATGCGTCAAGCATCAAATCGTTATCCTTCCTTTGAATTCATTTTTACAGACATAGAAGAGTTGGATATTTGCAACGCACAAGAAGTTTCAGCACTTTTATCCGATGCCAGAATTGATTATGTGGTAAATTGTGCTGCATATACCGCTGTTGACAAGGCTGAAGAAGATGTTGAACTTTGCTACCGCATTAATCGCGACGCTGTTGAAAATATTGCAAATGCGGCAAATGAGAAGGGAATCAAAGTGATTCATGTTTCAACGGATTATGTGTTCGATGGAAGAAATTACTTGCCTTACACCGAAGATATGGAGGTTTCTCCCGCAACGGTTTATGGAAAATCGAAATTGGACGGAGAAGAAGCCTTGCTCAGAATATGTAAGGAATCAGTAATTATTCGCACATCATGGTTGTATTCATCTTTTGGCAACAATTTTGTAAAAACGATGATGAAACTTGGTAGGGAAAGAGACTCGTTAAACGTTATTTTCGATCAAATAGGCAGCCCGACTTATGCTGCCGACTTAGCAGATAGTATTTTACAAATATTAATCAGCGATACATTTGTTCCGGGAATTTATCATTATTCCAACGAAGGAGTTTGCAGTTGGTACGATTTCACCAAGTCAATACATCGCTTGGCGGGAATCAATTGCCATGTAAGTCCGATTGAATCGAAGGATTATCCGGCAAAAACGCCACGTCCGCATTATAGCGTATTGAATAAAGCAAAAATCAAATCGACTTACGGAATCGAAATTCCGTATTGGGAAGATAGTTTGAAAAAGTGCATAGAAAAATTACTTACAGAATAAATAAAAGACACAGAAATAGATAACAAAATCGGAAAACGTTTTTCCGAAATGAAAATTAATTATATAGGAATATGGCTGCAAAAATTTTGGTTGTTGGAATGGGTGGAGTTGGAGGTTATTATGGAGGTTTATTAGCAAAAAACAATATTTATGACCCCGAAATTGAAATTTATTTTATAGCACGCGGTAATCATCTGAAGATGATACAACAAGTGGGTTTAACAATTAAAACCGATCACGGAACCTTTATTGCTCAGCCAAAATTAGCTACCGATAAACCGGAAAAAGTAGGAATTGTTGATTATGTTATTTTAGCAACTAAAAGCTACGATTTGGAAGAAAGTATCGAACAGATAAAGCCTTGCATTTCGAAAAGCACCGTTATTCTTCCTTTACTGAACGGAATTGATATTACAACTCGCATCCGAAAGTTATTACCCGAAAACGAAGTGTGGTATGGTTGTGTGTATATTGTGGGAAGAATTATTGCCGACGGCATGATAAAAGCTTCGGGAAATGTGAATTCATTGATTTTTGGAAGCACAAAAATCAACGATAAACAACAATACTTCGAAAGAATGCTAAAAGAATCGAAGATAAACGCTACGTTGTCGGACAAGATACTGACGGATATTTGGCGGAAATTTGCTTTTATTTCGTCAACAGCATCTTTGACTTCTTATTTTGATTGCGACTTCCGAGATTTGTTGAAAAAGGAATACTACGACATCCTTGTTGACTTACTGAACGAATTGCTGCAAGTTGCTAAAGCCGAAGGCGCTGAGCTCGATGAATCTGTAATAGACAAAACAATACGTCAGTTGGAAGCTCTTCCTGTTGGCGCAACTTCGTCGATGCATACTGATTTTAAAGCGAAAAAACGTACGGAAGTAGATTCATTAACCGGAACAATCGTTCACTTGGCTCAAAAGCACGGAATAAATGTTCCTGTTTACGAAAA
>DAIOHI010000314.1:0-3655 GCA_036744815.1 Paludibacteraceae bacterium | reverse complement strand
TCTCAAAGAAAAAACTTCGAGTCTTTATAATTTTCTCTGAATTCGCTTGGAGTTACTTGTTTTTTCTTTTTAAAAATGCGGTTGAAGTTCGACAAATTATTAAATCCGCATTCAAAAGAAATTTCAGAAATACTGTGCGTCGTATCCAATAACATACGCGTTGCATGTCCCAAACGAATTTCATTTAAAGCATCGATAAAATTGCGTCCCGTTCTTTTTTTCAAAAAGCGGCTGAATGCAACTTCTGTCATTCCAACCAACTCTGCCACATCATTCAGTCGAATTTCCTCTCTGTAATGTTCGAGCATGTATTTGTAAGCCGCTTCAATTCGCCGGCTATCATAATTCTGAATGTTACTATTGAAAGAGTGACTGGATAATTCCCGCATTTCGCCTAAAGACAAATCATAAAGTATGCCGAAAAGCTTTAAAACAGAATGAGCGCCTTCAGTCTCAGAAGCAAGCGAAAACAAGCGGTCGCGTACGCCAAGTATTGTTTCTTTAGAAAACGCAATGCCGTAAGCTCCTTTCTTAAACATTTCGAATACCGAGCGAAATTGGTTCTTTTGGAGTAAATGTTCATTCAACAAATCCTCGTGAAACTGAATCGTAATTTCTTTTATTTCCTTCGATTTGCATTTGTGGTTGAACCATCCGTGTTCCAGATTTGGAGCAGCAATCAGCGCAAGTTCGTAATCGTCGATTTCTTCAACGCTGTCGCCTACAATGCGTTTAGCTCCTTTCGCGTTTTCAATGTAATTTAGTTCAAATTCTTTATGAATATGAATTGGAAATGAAAATTCCGACTTCAAACGAGAAAAAATCATAAAACAATCGCTCCCCGACAAGGGAGTTACTTCTCTGAAAACTGTATTCATAAGTATTACTCGGTTAAAAAACGATTGATGCTTCTTTGAAAAAAAACATCAATCGGATTGAAAAATTCAAATATACAGTATTTTGAACTATCTTAAATCATTTAACAACAAAATATTATCCTTGTCGGTAAATTCTTTAAAATCATCGGCTGCCGGATGCCCTTTGTAAGGCAAATAGTAGTGATTTGCCAATTTTTCATCCCAAGCATTGCGCCAAAATAATATCCATGAAATAGGATATTTAGAAATAAGTGGATAAACAATCTGCGTGAAATATTCAGTATAAAAAACACTTTCCATGCCTGTTTCGGCAACAATAGGTAACTTGCCGGATTTTTGAGCATAGCTGCTTAATATTTCTAAGTTTTCGCTCATTTCATTTTTATAAAACTCAATGCTTTCTGGAGTTTTGCCCGGCACATAAGAATCAAAACCTATAACATCGACATAATCATCGCCCGGATAACGTTCCAGATATTTTTCTTCGCTTTTTACTGATGCCGGCGAATAAGCATACAACAAATTATGAAGTTGTTTTTTATCGCGTAAATATTCTACCGTCATAATCCAAAGCTGTTTGTATTCCTCTGGCGTAGATTGTTCCGCACACCACCAAAACCAATTGCCCGTATGTTCGTGATACATACGAAAAATGACCGGAATCGGATTTCCTTTATCATCCTTCAAATCATGGAAAAAATCGGCAACACGATCGAGCCAAGTTAAAAATTCTTCGTGATGAATTCCGCCTTTAAGAATCGATTTCACAACAGTATCCTGCGCACAATCCCAAGCTGTATTTCCCGTAGCAATATTATCGCCGTGCCAACTGACAGTGGTAACGCCTCCGCGACGAGCAGTTTCTTTGATATAGGATTTCATATCAGAAAAATAAATCGAGTCCAGATTGTAATCCGCGCCAATTTCCACATGACCTATCTCCCAGCCTATTACTGCGGGATAATCTCCGGTTACATCTTTCACATCCGAACGTCCGGCTTCTTTGTACCAAGCATGTCCGTAAGCCAAATCATCCTGATGTCCGAGCATAATTCCGCGCTCCATCAAAGAATAAAGACGATTGTACAAGGCTACAGTTTCTTTTGTAGCTTTGCTGTCAATCGGTTGTTTTATTTCGGATTTACAGGACATTATCAACAATAGGACGAAAAATGCTGTTACGATTCTGATGATTTTCATTTGTAAGATTGTTTAAAAATTCGCTCTTTATTTTACTTGCTATTATATTCCCGAATACTTTCACGAGCTAATTTTCCCCAAGGTTTCAATAAATCATCTGTCCAATTTCCATCGGAAGAAGAACGAGGAAGAAGCATTGAGCAAGTTTCATTTTTATCGGAAATTGACCATGCCGCCCAACTTATTTTACGACTTTCCATCCATTCTACGTAAGTTTTCCATTCTTCCGTGCCCAATCGTCCATCGCCATTAGCTTCCGAGCCGCCGCATTCCGACACGAACACTGGAATGCCTTTAGCAATAGCGTCATCGGTTCGATCGCGCAACCATTGTTCGTGCGTCGCTGCATAAAAGTGCATCGTGTACATGATGTTCGTTACATTCTTGATCGGATTTTCGGCAACTAAGTGCAAATCTTGATCCCAATGCGGATTACCAACTAAAATAATATTATCGGGATCAATGGCGCGAATAACCGCAATCACTTCTTCGGAATAGGATTTCACCTCTTCCCATTCAAAATAATCAGGTTCGTTCCAAATTTCATAAATCACATTAGGATATTCGCCGTATTTACTTGCCATTTCTGCAAAAAAAGTTTTTGCTTCAGGTAGGTATTTTTTATGAGCATGAAAATCAATGATAACATAAACTCCATTTTCGATAGCCGCCTCAATAACCGAAGTCATACATTGCAAGGCAAATTCAGGATTTTCACGGTAATTATCTTCAATTTCCAAACCCATTGCCGCACGAATAACAGAACATTTCCAATCGTCAACAAGCCATTTCACGGCATTTTTGTTGTAAAATCGGGGCCACAAATTGTGCCATCCAAGACTTGCTCCACGCAAAACAAGAGCTTCGCCCGCCTCGTTGGACAGTTGTGTGCCTATTACTTGAAGCTTTCCGTTTTGAGCCACAGGAGTATTGGGGTTTGATTTGCTGTTTGAATTTGTATTTGCCTTTCCGCACATTACAAATAAAATCGCCATTATCGCGGTAAAAATAATCTTAGTGATTTTCTTCATTTTTCTCTATTTTTAGGATGTAAATTTATTGATTCGTTCCATTAACTCTAAACACATTCGTCCGTTGTGATAAGGACATTTCCAAAAACCGGCTTTATCATTTGTTCTATCCTTCTTTCCATTAACATCAACAGACCAAATCCATTCGCCATTTTCGGTATCAACGATATTATTTTTTATAAAAGTCCAGGTTTTGAAAACGTATTCAAGATATTGTTTATCGCCCGACAGTTCGTAAGCATTGAAAAAACCGACAACAGCTTCCGCTTGGGGCCACCAATCGCTATTTGTGTCAAGATGATTTTCCGCCATGTTTTTTTCGTTCATCAAGGCTCCATTTTCGCGCAAACCTTCGGAAGCAGCATCAGCTACTTTCAGTATTAGCGAGCGCACTTTTCTCAAAATCTCTCTATCGCCTAAAACCACGGCAGCCTCATCCAAAAGCCAGGAAGCTTCAATGTCGTGTCCGTAGGAATAAATGGCAGATTTGCAAAGCCAATTTTCATCGAAAAACAAATCGAGATGATATGTATTTTTATTAATAAT
>DAIOHI010000313.1:0-3659 GCA_036744815.1 Paludibacteraceae bacterium | reverse complement strand
AGCTGCGGAAGTTTTATAAAAAATATATTACATAAAAAAGAACGAGGATGTATCACATGACTGATACATCCTCGTTCTTTTTTTAGCTTGATGCTTGATGTATTATTTTTTCAACAATACCTTGTCAATCGCTTCTTTGAAAGTATCTTTGGGCAAAGCACCTTTTGCCACTTGCGGATTTTCGCCAAGCGGGCAAAAAAGCAAAGTCGGAATACTTCGAATCCCGAAAGCCGCAGCTAACTCGGGTTCTTTCTCCGTATCTACTTTATAAATATAAATATCTTCCTTATATTCATTTGCCAAATCCTCCAAAATGGGCGCGATTACCTTGCAGGGTCCACACCACGAAGCATAAAAATCTACAATGCAAGGTTTATCTCCTAAATAAACCCATTTGTCGGGACTCTGCTCGT
Source organism: Paludibacteraceae bacterium (assembly GCA_036744815.1). Lineage (GTDB taxonomy): Bacteria > Bacteroidota > Bacteroidia > Bacteroidales > Paludibacteraceae > H1. The sequence goes on along the minus strand of DAIOHI010000313.1, from coordinate 3,246 downwards.
AGTTGGCTACTTTTTTGAGGAAGTCAGCCTTCGTCAGATGTATAGTCGTAACTTTATTTTGTGCATGGGTAGCGAAAACAAGGATATTCAGCAGCAAAGCGAGCGAAGCAAATCGTTTAAAATTTCTCATTCTTTCTTCTCTTTTATGAATTTGTACAAAGATAAGAACATGTTTTTAGCTAAAGATGTTCATTTTTCATTTTTAACAAAATAAGCAGAGACAACATAAAACAATACAATTAGAAAATGGAAATCAGTATTCTTAGCACTAAAAAAAGTATCTTTGCAGATTAAAACTAAGAAAATATGAGTCAATCAAATACGCTGATATGCCGTAATTTCATAGACGATTTGGATAAGGCAATCGGAAATGTTCAAGCCGAGAGCATTTATATTCTGACGGATGATAACACGAAAAGACTTTGCTTGCCCAAATTGTTGCAAAGCAGCAAACTTCAGGCTTGCCATATCATCAGCATAGCCAGCGGAGACGCAAACAAAAACATCGATTCGGCTGTAGAAATATGGAAATACTTGAGCCAAAATAAAGCGACAAGAAAATCACTGATGATCAATTTAGGCGGCGGCGTGGTTACCGACATGGGAGGTTTTGTGGCGTCAACATTTAAACGTGGCATCAGCTATATCAATATATCTACCAGTTTGCTGGGTGCTGTGGACGCTGCTACGGGCGGAAAAACGGGCATTAATTTTCTTGGTTTCAAAAATGAGATCGGCACTTTCGCTCCGGCAAAATCCGTATTGATAGACGTGGATTTTTTTCGCACGCTGGATGCTGCCAATATCCGTTCGGGATATGCCGAAATGGTGAAACATGCCTTAATTGATACGCGCGAAGAATGGAAAAGAATTTTGGCTTTCGATCTTGAAAATATCAACTTTGATGAATTGAAGAACTTGCTTGTTAGCAATATTCAAATTAAAGAGCGCATTGTGGAACAAGATCCCAAAGAAGAAGGCATCAGAAAAGCACTAAATCTGGGACATACTTTCGGACATGCGTTGGAAAGTTTATCATATCGGACGAATAAGCCCGTTCTACACGGTTATGCCGTTATTTGGGGCTTGCTTTGCGAGTTATATCTATCGCACATTAAGCTGAATTTTCCGAAAGAAGATATCATCAAACTAAATTATTTGATAAAGGAATATTACGGACAATTCCACTTCGACTGCAATCAATACGATGAATTGTTGGAATTGATGACTCACGACAAAAAGAACGAATCGGAAGCGATCAATTTTACTTTGCTGGCTGATATCGGCGACGTACGCATCAACCAAACAGCAACGAAAGACGACATTTTCGAATGCTTCGACTTCCTCCGCGACGGACAATAATAGCTATCACAACCGGAAATACTTAATATTTCGGAGGGAATGCCTTTCATTTCTTTAGACATGTTAACTTTTCCCATGGAAACACTTTCCATCTATTTAGGGACGTTAACTTTTACCGCGGTAATATTCTCCATCCATTTAGACATGTTAACTTTTACCACGGTAATGTTCTCCGTCTGTTTAGACATCTTAACTTTTACTACGGAAATATTCTTCATTCCCGAAGAATTTATCTTATTCCGAAAGTAGAATCTCCTTGTTTTCATAAACATTTTTGGACTTTTGCTGTTCTATTTATACTAAAAACACAAGCAAGATGGACAAGACATTAATTATCGGAGCAAGCAATAATCCCGAACGATATTCATACAAAGCAGCGGAAAGTCTATTGAATCATGGACATGAAATAGAGTTGCTGGGACTTCGTCCCGATGTGATTTTCGACAAAATTATAGATACTGAGAAAAAAAACTACGAAGCTATTGATAGCGTAACTTTGTACGTTGGTCCGCAACGTCAACCTGAGTATTACGATTATATTTTATCATTAAAACCACGGCGGGTTATCTTTAATCCGGGAACGGAAAATGATGAGTTTGTAGAAATATTGACGAAAAATGGGATAGAAGCAGAAATTGCTTGCACACTCGTGTTGCTATCCACCAATCAATATTAAAGCATCATTTCTTAATAGCTCTGTTTCTTTTATCAGAAATTATTTTTTTCGCCCTTTTTAGCTAAAAAAGGGCTTTTTTTATCCTACAATGGTGAAATTAGATCAGTAAAAACAAAAAAATAAACCCATTTTTAAAGAATAATTGCGATTTTTCGACTGATTTTCTCTTGCTTTCTTCATTTTCATCTTATTCTCCTAAAGAAAGCACAAAGTACATATCTACCTAATCATTAACTATATGCAAATAAGAAAACAGTATATTCACAAACCCTTTTCATATCTTAAAACTATTTTAAACTTATTTTTCCAAATAAAAGCAGTAGTTTCGTATTGATATACTTAAACCAAATTTAAACTATTATTAATTATGAAAACGAACATTAAAAGTCTATTATTAGCATTGTTGGTAGTACCATTTTTAACCTATTGTGCCACCGACGAACCAACTGAAGGTTCAGCAACCATTACCTTCAACGACGTTACGAACAACACAACTGAAATTGTTGATGGTCAAATAACAGTTACCGGAAGTGTTAAATCGAACGAAGGAACAAGTATCGAAAGTATAAGTATCGTTTGCCAATACGGAACTGACGGACAAGTAAACACAACCACCATCTTTTCCAGTTTAAAAGATCTCGTAAAAATCGCTAATAACGAATATACTTTCGCTATTACAGAAGCATCAAGCGGGATTAAAGATCATTTGACTGACGCTACTGCTATCATTGTAACGGCAAAAGTTAAAAATGGTGATGAATCGAGCAAAAAATTAGAAATAACAATCGGAAGTGGTCACCAAGACACAGAGCTTTCGGAAGCAACAACATTTACGTTGGGACGTCCGGCAAACGCGACTAATCCTGAAAGTGCTTACGGAATCTCATACACATCAAACACAACAGCTACTCAGGCTAAATTTACGGCGAAAAACTTGGCTTTAACTAAAGAAGAATACGATGCAATAACGACTCAAGAAGAGTTGTCGGAAAAAGCAGAAGGAGCTAGTTTCGCCGATTCGTTCACATCAGAATCCGATGCAAATTTCAAGGCATTATATTTCATTATTGAAGATGGCGACAGCTTACGATTGATCTCAATGACCAATCTTCAATTTAAAGAAGGCAACAACGTTGCTACATTCACAGAACGTCACTAAGACTTCAATATAAAATTGTAAAAAAGCGGCAGCATGAAAATCATGCTGC
>DAIOHI010000312.1:0-3665 GCA_036744815.1 Paludibacteraceae bacterium | reverse complement strand
ACTATGACTGGTGCTCCTGCTGGGTATGTGGGTTACGAAGAAGGTGGTTTGCTCGTGAATAAAATACGTCAGAAACCTTATTCCATCGTACTGTTTGATGAAATTGAAAAAGCACACCCTGATGTGTTTAATATTTTTCTTCAAATTATGGACGAAGGGCGAATTCATGACAAACTGAACCGAGTAGGTGATTTTTCTAATTCATTGGTTATTTTCACTTCCAATGTGGGAAGCGATTATATTTTCAAAACATTTGAAACCGGCAATATTCCGTCTTCAAACGAATTAAAATCGTTGATGATTGAGAAAAATTTTAAACCGGAATTTCTTGGTCGTTTATCGGAAGTCATTCCGTTTTCTCCTATTTCTAAAGAGATTGTATTGTTGATTTTCGATATTCATCTAAAAAACCTACTAAAGACTTTGGAGGAAATGAATATCCGCTTGACAATATCAGAAGAAGCGCGAGAATATTTAGCTTTATCCGAATTTTCGCCGGCATTAGGAGCGCGACCAATTATCGGTATTATCCGTAATGAAATTCGTCGTCCGCTTTCCAAGTTGATTATTTCTGGTAAAGTGGCATCAGGTTCTCAAGTAAATTTATCTTTAAAAGATGGAGAGATTTTTTGGAATCTATAAATTTTCAACGAAGTGTTCAGACATAATCTTAAATAAAGAAACTTGAAATATCTTGAAAAAATCATAGGCAAAATCAAAACCTTATTTAAGGCAAAAGAACATAAGAATATTTTTAAATACAAAAAAAACAGTACTCATAATTACAATAATACTAAAAACATGCTAAGAGAAAATTTTATTTCAGACGCTCCGGACGAGGAAACCGGAGGAAAGGTCAATGCTATTTCGCAAAATAAGACCCTTTACATCGGACAGTTTACCGAACGGGTATCAGAGCCTGAATTATATCAGGAAGCGACAAATATTAATCAAGTTTTCGAACATTTTAAACCAAGTGTAGAAGTCGATTTTCAAGATGAAAATGGTGATGTGCGCGAAGAAACAATTCATTTCAATGAAATGAAGGACTTTGAAGTTAATAAGGGAAACGGACAATTAGTTTCGAATAGCTCTTTTTTGTTGGATTTGAAAAGTAATATTGATGCAAATGCTAAGATGAAAAAACAGATCGAACAAAGCAAACGTGTTCGCGATATTTTGGGAAAGAAACAATCGAAAGAAGAATTGCGTGAAGTGCTCCAATATCTGTTAGATGAATTAGATAATAACAAATAATAAAAACTAAACATGGCTGACGCGAAAAAAAACATACAACTTGATCCCATAATTGAGAAACGGGAACAAATCAGCAAAAAAACTGACTTTAATATTGAAGATGCAATTAATAAGATAGGTGGCTTCAATATTATAAAGAGTATTCTGCCGGATGCAGAAAATATGGACTTTAAGAGCAAAGCACAACGAAATATATTTTTGGGAGAACAACGCTTTGCAGGAAAAAGAGAAAAATTAGCTTCTGATCTAGAAAAATGGATCGAACTTTTGGACGAAGATAAAAATTCTGCAATCGAATTTGCTGAAATATGCACTCAAAAGGAGAAAAAATACAGAGATCTATTCGGTAAAAATCTGAATAATTTGCTCGAAGCTATAAAAGAAATAGAAAAAGAGTATCGCACCTTGGATGCTTTTTTCAAAAATACAGGTAGCGATAAAATCCGTAACCTGCGGTTGATCAATGTTGATAAGAGCGAACTGAATGATTCAAATTCGGAATTTATCAAAGAAATCGCAGAAATACTGAAAAATGCTTATGACCGTTTGAGTCTTAAAGACAGTTATAGTCTAATGGTTATGCCGGGTTATGTTTTTGAGGATAACGCTATTATGCGTATGTGGGCGAAATTGGCACACGATTATAAAGTGATGTTGGTGTCCGATCATGCGGACGAAACATCCTTCGACAATCTGGTAGATAATACGGATAAATACCGTGATAGTGATGTTGAACTACAAAATATAATTCTTGCAGGCAATTGGCTTTTAGGTCGTAAGGCAGAAGCTCTTGCCGGAGAAGAAGATAATCTCTACATCCCCCCTTCGGGAGCTTTGGCCGGTATGATGTATAACGAATCTAAGAATATGGCTCAAGGAGCTGCCGGTAAAAAACATGGTACGTTGAGCGAAATTAAAGGTGTTCGTTTGGATTTGTTGAAGACACAGATTGCTTCTTTAATGGACAAACAAATAATTCCGATGGTGTTTTCGGAAGGACGTGTTATGGCTTTCAATGACGCGACATTATTCAATGGAGACAATAAAGCTATGCAAGCTTATCCGATTGTGCGAATTTTCGACTGGATTAAAAAAGTTATGATGAACTTTTTAAATGACGAAGCTTTGCAAAATTGGGATACTTTCGTGTCGCCCGATCAGTTAAAAGAAAAGATTCAAGCTTTTTTGAATACACATAAAGGATATGGAAAACTATTTCAGGATTATAAGATAGGCGAGCCTAGACAAGATCCTGAAACAAAGAATATTACAGTCGATATGGAGATTACTCCATACTTTTCGGCTAAAAACTTTTTGATTAAATTATCTGCTACTAAAAGCAAAGGTGCAGGATTTGATAAAAATTGCGATATATCATAAAAAAATCATTTATTAAACTTTCTATTTATTAATTATTTAAAACAAAAAATTATGGAAAATCCAGTAGTATTGAAAGTTGATGGCTTTCAGGACAGAGAAGTAATGTTAGTAGACTATGCCTTTAATCAGGCTACAGACATCGAAGGTCAAATTTCGGGACTTCCTCGTGGTGGTAGGATTACAATTCGTGTTAAGGCTCTTAATGATGGTAATCCGGAATTGTTAAAATGGATGACTTCTCCCAATTTGGCGAAGAAAGGCACTATTGAATTTAACAAAACAACAGATGGTTCGAAAATGAAACAAATCGATTTCGAAGATGCTTATTGTGTCGATTTTACTGAACATTGGGCAGATAAAGAAGGACATTGGGAAGAAATCATGCTTTCTTGCCGTAAGATCACTTTAGGACCTGTGAACTACGAACTTCCTTGGAAGTAATTTTATCTTTAAAAAAGAAGTTCCGGATATTACCGGAACTTCTTTTTATTGTTTTACTAAAATAAAATAAGGAATATGGCAATTGATGCAAAATTGAGTTTAGAAGGAAGAAACTACGATGTGGTAGAGTGTGAATACGAATTCACTCAAGCAATTAAAGAAAACCGTCTGCCTTCCGGTCGTCCGGGAGGAGGATTGATTCATATCACAATTCTTTCTCCTGACGATACCGATCCTGCCATCCATTCATGGATGAAAGAAAAAACCGAAATGAAAGACGGAAAAATTGTTTTTCTCGTAGTAAGTGATTCGAATAAAACAACAAAGAAAACACTCACTTTCAAAGATGCCTATTGTGTTCGACTACACGAATATTTTAATAAATACAGTAGCAACGAAATGCTTATGCGAATAACTTTAAATGCAAGCAAGATCGCCTTTGGCGGTGGCGGAGAAGTCGAGTTTAAAAGTGAATATTTTGTCTGATTAATTATTGATGTTATGAGTGTACATGCAGTAAGAACTGAACGTATGGATATAACCATAAGTTTGCGGGCTGGTTAAATATTTGTACAGCAAAAATGGAA
>DAIOHI010000311.1:0-3673 GCA_036744815.1 Paludibacteraceae bacterium | reverse complement strand
CGGATTTTAGTGATTCCTGTTTCACGTAATATTTGTGCACCTACGCCATAGTCGCGTTCATCAGCTTTAAATCCGAGATGAAGATTGGCGTCAACTGTATCCATCCCCTCTTCTTGCAGTTTATACGCTTTTATTTTATTCATCAAGCCGATACCACGTCCTTCCTGATTCATATAAATAATAGCTCCTTTTCCTTCTTTCTCAATCATTTTCATTGATTCGTGAAGCTGTTCTCCACATTCGCAGCGCATTGATCCAAAAATATCTCCCGTCACACAAGAAGAGTGCACTCGTACCAATATGGCTTCGTCTTTTTCCCATTCACCTTTTACTAGTGCTACATGTTCCAATCCGTTTGACAATTGGCGGAAAGGTGTCAATTTGAAATGCCCGTAAGCGGTAGGCATATCAACAGTTTCCCCTCTTTCTACTAAGGATTCGCGCTCTAAGCGATATTCAATCAACGATTTTATACTGATAATCTTAAGTCCGAATTTTTTAGCGATAATTTGCAATTCTGGCAGTCGAGCCATTGTGCCGTCTTCATTCATGATTTCGATCAAGACTCCAGCTGGATACAAACCGGCTAAGCGTGCTAGATCGATGGCTGCTTCGGTATGTCCTGCTCGGCGAAGTACGCCTTTGGAACGAGCTCGAAGAGGAAATATATGTCCCGGACGACCGAAAGCCTCTGAGCCGAAACTCGGATCGGCAAGTGCCTGTAAAGTGGCTGCCCGGTCTGCGGTTGAGACTCCGGTAGTGCATCCTTCCAATTTATCTACGCTGACGGTGAAAGGGGTGGAGAAAACAGAAGTGTTACGTTCCGCCTGCATTTCCAGTTCCAGTTCTTCGCAGCGCTCTTCGGTCAGAGGTGCACAAAGTACGCCTCGTCCATTCGATAACATGAAATTTACTAGCTCGGGGGTTATTTTTTCGGCTGCGCAAATAAAATCACCTTCATTTTCGCGATCTTCGTCATCTACAACAATGATCAGTTTGCCGTTTTTTATATCTTCAATTGCTTCTTCTACTGTGTTTAAAACTGATTTCATATATAATTAGTGCAATGATTTATATTTAATAAAAAATTTTGTTTCGTTTTTATTCTTCAATTTCCTTTTTCCTTTTCAAGGACTTGATTTTTTTCATAATACTATTCCAAAGAACGATATAATGTTCCGAACGGAAAAGTGAAGCATCTACAGCGGCTTTGTAGGTTAAGAAAATACCTACAGGCAGCAATACGGATGAACTCAGCCACATGCCAGCAAAAGGCTCCCAAAGTCCTTCGCGAGCCATTTTGTATCCGGCTGTATCGATTATGTAATAAATGATAAACATCGCTACCGATACAACAACAGGCATTCCAAGTCCGCCTTTACGAATAATGGCTCCGAGTGGCGCACCGATAAAAAAGAAAATAAGACAAGCAAAAGACAAGGTAAAACGGCGATGAAATTCGGTTCCGTGTCGTGTCAGTTGATTAATGGGTTCTTGAAGCGATATTTTATTGTATCGCACAGATTCTTGCTTTTGTGTAGCCGTGTTTTTTGCTTGAGCGGCTGCTCTTACCATTTTCTGTTGGTCCATTTTCAAAAAAAGAGAATCAGGATTGTATTGTTTTTTGTCAACAAGACTATCTTGTCCCAAGTTACGCTCAGGGCTTATTTCGCGCCCTAAGTAATTTCGCTTGATCATATCATAGGCTTGATTTGCGCCTTTGCTCTCTACTATTTCGCCAATGGAATCAATCGCTTGCGAAAGTTGACTGACGTTTTTGCTAACTGATTGGTTTTGAAGAATGGATTCGTCGTATCGATTAAATCCGGAGTCGAAATCAATCAAAATTTCTTTCGAACTAAATGTTTCTCGACGATAAGGAATACTGGATGAACCTTTGTTTCCTTGTTGCTGTTTAAGATTTTCAAAACTTTCGCCGTCGAAAAGCGTGAGCAATAGATATTTTTTATCTTCGGTGAATTTTATATAACCTGAATCGGCTACCATCACGGTGGCATTATTGAATCCCGACGAGAAATCGTAGATCATCATGCCTTTCAGCATTTTCTTGTTTTTTTCTCTGACGTATAAATTATATCCATCTATTCCCGAATAAAATTCGCTCACGGGGATTTCGAGTTCCGGCGATTTATGGCGCAGCGAAAACAGAAGTGTCCACAATTTGGCATTCGCTTTGGGTAGTATGTTGTTCGAGAAATAAAAAGCGCCGATAGAAATAAAAGCAATAAGAAAAATCAGCGGTCGCATTATGCGGAACAACGATATTCCGGAAGCCTTCATGGCAGTAAGTTCGAATTTTTCGCCCAAATTTCCAAAAGTCATTAGCGAAGCTAATAATATAGCCAGCGGCAAAGCAAGAGGAACGACCGTGAGAAAAGCGTAAAAGAAAAATTCGAACAATATCTTCATATCGATACCTTTTCCTACCAAATCATTCAATTGCTTCCACAAAAACTGCATCAACAGAATGAAGGTGCAAATCAGGAAAGTCATCGTAAGTAAGGTGATAAAATTTCGAAGTAGATATAAATCGATTTTCTTTAGCATAAATCTGTTTTTGAATTTGCAAAATTACTCAAAAACTTCAATATATAAGTTCATCCTATAATTAAAAGGACTGAAATAGAAGCAAAGAATGTGAAAGAAGCTGTGTTTTATGAAGTCCGCGTACAGCTTTGTTCTTTTTATAAAAACAGATATTGAAAAACAAGGATATTTATGCCAAAATTAAAGATATTTGTTGCTTTGTGTTTTGGTATCTTGAATACGAAAGTGTAATTTCGCAAGTTGAAAAGATTCCAATTTAAGATACAGAAGCTTAAAATCCCATTTATGGCGCGAAAGAAAAAAGAATTACCTGTTTTAGAAGATGTGTTGATTAGCGGATTAGCCGCCGAAGGAAAAGCCATTGCAAAAGTAAATGATGTGGTGGTATTTGTTCCTTTTGTTGTTCCGGGTGATGTGGTTGATTTACAGGTAACGCGCAAAAAATCGCATTTTATGGAAGCGCGTGCTATTCGAGTGAAACAGCAATCGGCTCAGCGAAGTCAGCCTGTTTGTGCGCATTTTGGCATTTGCGGTGGCTGTAAATGGCAAATGCTGCCTTATCCCGAACAGATTCGCTACAAACAACAACAAGTTGATGATAATCTGACGCGCATTGCAAAGGTGGAAATGCCCGAAATTACACCGATTCTTGGATCAAAACGAAGGGAATTTTATCGAAATAAATTAGAATTTACTTTTTCCAATAAGCGTTGGCGAACGAACGAAGAAATGGCTTCGCAAAAGGAATTCGACACGATGAACGCTCTCGGATTCCATATTCCGGGTATGTTCGACAAAGTGCTCGATATTGATAAATGTTGGTTGCAAGACGATATCTCCAATCAAATTCGGAACGAAATTCGTCGTTATGCATTAGAAAATAATCTTGAATTTTTTGATTTGAGAATTCAGCAAGGATTTTTACGCACCATGATTATCCGCACCACGTCAACCGGCGAGTTGATGCTTATTGTGGTGTTTTTTCACGAAGATGAAGGTGAACGAACAGGACTTTTGCAACATGTAGCGGATTGCTTTCCGCAAATAACTTCGCTCTTGTATTGCATTAATTCTAAAGCTAACGATACGATTACCGATCAGGAAA
>DAIOHI010000310.1:0-3678 GCA_036744815.1 Paludibacteraceae bacterium | reverse complement strand
TACATTAATGCCGCTATTGAAACTTATTCGAAAAAAGCCTCTTCGAGCGATAAGCACTTGATTCAAATGAGATTATATCAAAACGATTTACTTCTTCGAAGAAAAGAAATGCCTTTGATCGAAAAACAATTGGGAAAATAGTTGTATGCTTCTATTTTGTATCGTTTCCTAAAAATAGGACTTCAACAAATCAAAACACGACCTGCATTTGTGCAAATAGACTGTTTCGATTTAGATTTCCTTGCCAGTTGGCAGAATACTGCGAATGCATATAATTCAATTGCAATCGACAACGCGGTGCAAAGTAATAACTTCCGCCAATAATATAATCGGTAGCTACAGAGCCAATAGAAGTATCGGCATCGAAGAAATCTAACTTTAAGAATCCATTGATCTTTTTCGGAACAAAGTACCACAATGCCGTTCCGTAGATACCGCTTTTCAATGTTCCTGCATCATTGCCGTTTATCCATTCTGAACGAGCGTAAAAGCGTTCTGTTTCGTAGTCAGCACTCAATGCCCAACGATTACGTGTATTGCTTGTCAAGGGATTATCATTGATCGAATAAACAGCTTCGCCTAAATACAAACTTCCTGCGATATGGAAGTTTTTTATCGGTTGAAGAGATAAAATTCCTGAAAAATCTTTTCGTTGATTGTTTTCCTTAATATTAATTCCTGTTCCTTGAAAAAAGCCGGCATTGTAAGATAAAAGGCCATCGAAGAAAGAACCGAAAATCTGCATACCTATGTCGCGTCCAGATGTTGTAACACCTACGTCGTCATTCATACCCACAAGCGAAGATACGGTTCTTGTATTTAAAATAGATTCCATATTCGTCGGTGAAATCGGATTTTCGAGGGCAAAAGGAACTTTTTGTTGCCCAACTTTGATACCGATATATTTCGAGAAAGTCCATTCGCCATAGTATTCAAACAAGCGAGGATTTACAAACTCTGCCAAAAGGAAATAACGGAAATTTGATCCTATTTTTCCGTCCATTGATATAAAGGCAAGTCGCGGACGGACATCGTGTATATTTTCCGCTTCCCGATACTGGTAAGTCAGCATTGCGTATCCACCTAATTTCAGATAAGGGGTGATCATTCCAGTTCGGATAAAGCTTTCGACTGGTTTTGTCGTTTTTTCTAAGTTCTCATCTTCTTGAATACTTATATCAAGGTTCTCGGCTTTGAGAATCGGAGTAAAGATAAAAACACAAAATATGAAAATAACTAAATATCTATCTGTTTTACAAATTGTTTTCATAGAGGGAAGAGATTCTTTTATTTAAGAAATATGTCTTTTTATAAGATAAAATCCCTCTTGAATGAGAGGGATTCTAAGTAAAATCATTATTATTCCATCAGTTTTTTATAACGGATACGCTTCGGACCTTCGTCACCAAGACGTTTCTTACGGTTTTCTTCGTACTCGGAATAAGAACCTTGAAACACGAATACTTGCGAATTGCCTTCAAAAGCAATAATGTGCGTACAAATACGATCGAGGAACCAGCGGTCGTGGGAAATAACAACGGCACATCCGGCAAAGCTTTCCAAACCTTCTTCCAGCGCACGAAGCGTATTTACGTCGATATCATTGGTTGGCTCATCGAGAAGTAATACGTTGGCTTCCGACTTTAAAGTCAGAGCTAAATGCAAACGGTTGCGTTCACCACCCGAAAGAATGCCGCAGAGTTTTTCCTGATCACCGCCTGTAAAGTTGAAGCGACCGAGATAGGCGCGGGCATTTATCTCTTTTCCGCCCACACGGATAAATTCTGTACCTCCCGAAATTGCTTGAAACACCGTTTTATTCGGATCAATAGCAGCATGACTTTGGTCGGCATAACCTAGCGTTACGGTTTCGCCTACTTCGAAGGTACCTTTATCGGCTTTTTCGAGTCCCATCATCAAGCGGAAAAGCGTTGTTTTCCCTGCGCCATTCGGTCCTATAATTCCTACAATGCCGTTAGGGGGAAGCATGAAATTTAAGTTTTCGAACAGCAGTTTATCTCCGTAAGCTTTTGCCACATCAATAGCTTCAACTACTTTATTTCCCAATCGAGGTCCGTTGGGAATGAAAAGTTCCAGTTTTTCTTCACGCTCCTTTTGGTCTTCGTTCATCAAACGGTCGTAAGCTTCCAAACGTGCTTTCCCCTTTGCTTGACGTGCTTTCGGAGCCATGCGCACCCATTCCAACTCGCGTTCCAAGGTCTTACGACGCTTGCTTGCCTGTTTTTCTTCCTGCGCCATACGGGCGGTTTTTTGCTCCAGCCACGATGAATAATTTCCTTTCCATGGAATACCTTCGCCACGATCGAGTTCGAGAATCCATCCGGCAACATTATCCAAGAAGTAACGGTCGTGGGTAATCGCGATAACTGTTCCGGCATATTGTTGCAAATGCTGTTCGAGCCAATCCACTGATTCGGCATCAAGGTGGTTGGTAGGTTCGTCGAGGAGTAAAATATCGGGCTGACGAAGCAATAATCGGCAAAGTGCCACACGACGGCGTTCACCTCCCGAAAGATTAGCAACAATCGCATCCTCGGGCGGGCAACGGAGCGCATCCATCGCGCGTTCGAGTTTATTATCCAAATTCCACGCGTCCACATGGTCGAGCTTATCTTGCAGTTCGCCTTGACGAGCAATCAGCTTATCGAAATCGGCATCGGGATCGGCAAATTTTTCGTTAATTTCGTCGTATTCTTTCAGTAAGTCCATTACTTCCTGAACGCCTTCTTGAACGATTTCCTTTACCGTTTTTGTGTTATCGAGTTTCGGATCTTGTTCCAAATAGCCTACCGAATAGCCGGGCGAAAACACCACTTCGCCTTCGTAAGATTTTTCGATGCCGGCAATGATTTTCAACAGCGTAGATTTACCCGAGCCATTCAAACCGATAATACCGATTTTAGCTCCATAGAAGAAGGAAAGGTAAATGTTGTTCAATACTTTTTTTTGCGGGGGAAAGGTTTTACTGACACCCACCATCGAGAAGATTATTTTTTTATCGTCGGACATAACTTTATTTACAATTTTAGATTGCTGATTTACGATTATCTCTAATCAGTATTAGAAGAATAACTCTTACAGAGATATAAAGAACTATATTAAAAACTTAAGTACCTCTCCATGGGCACATTTTCTCATTAACTCAAGCCTGTTATATTACCATTTACAATATCAATCTTTAAGGCTTGCGGTTCTTTAGGCAAACCGGGCATACGCATCATGCTTCCGGCGATGGCTACTATAAATTCCGCACCGTTGTTTATCACTAAATCGTTGATGTGAAAGCTGAAGTTTTCCACTTCATTGGCTTTGTCGTCGGAAAAGGAGTATTGTGTTTTAGCAATACAAACCGGATAATGATTCGCGTTCAAAGCTTCGATTTTTGGAAGCATACGCAGAGCTTTATCCGAAAATACGACTTCACCTGCACCATAAATTTGTTTGGCAATTTTCTCTACTTTCAAACGAATAGGGTCACTATCATTATATGTAAAGCGGACATCTTGCGGCTCTTTTCTGGCAATTATATCTACCGCTGCTTGTGCCATTTCTACTGCTCCGGCACCACCTTCGGCGTAAGAATTGTTCAATGCAAAACCAACTCCATTCGATTGGCAATGCGAGCGAACGGCATCAATTTCATCCTGCGTATCGAAG
>DAIOHI010000309.1:0-3683 GCA_036744815.1 Paludibacteraceae bacterium | reverse complement strand
TTCCGTTCATATAACGTTTTTCGGCTGCAATGTAGGAAATTGAATCGGCATGGCTTACTGTGCGTTTTCCCATGTTCGGACCCAGAGTTTGCGTATATTGCAAATAGCTGTTCACATCGTTTTTCTCGACATAGAGCGATTCCAAACTTTCTAAAGCCGTATAAGCTTCTTCGCTTCCCGTGTAGGTTTGAATCACATTTTTATATGCCTCAATCGCCTTGGCTTCGTTAGACATGTTGTAATAAATCATTCCTATTTCCAAGGCTGCTTTTCGAGCCAAATCAGCATTCGGAAACTGTTTTATCAGCCTTTGATATGTAACGATGGCATTGTTGTTGTTTTCGAGCATTAGATAAGCACGTCCCATTTCGTAAAGTGCATCGTCAACATATTCTGAGTTAGGATAAGTGCCGATTAAACGCTCCATTTTCTTTATCTTTTCAGAATAATCTTTCTTCAATCCATCGATGTAAGCCGATTGGAACATCGGATAATCGGATGTATTAGGCGAAGCATTTACGGCTCTCGAATAATAATCCTCGGCTTTTGCAAAACTGCGTTCGATAAAATAGCAATCGCCAACGCGGTTCAACGCATCGATATAGTAAGTGCTGTTTTTATCTTTCTGCGAGGAAATATAATTTGAGAAATAGCGCAATGCTTCCGAATAATTCTTTTGTGCAAAGCTGGCATATCCTGCCGAATAATAAGCCGCGATATGGTTCACGCTTGATTTGGAATGACTATTTGCAAAAAACGCCTTCAAGTCAGCAAGACTTTTCTCCGGCTGATTTTGGCGGTAATAACATTCGGCACGCCAGAAATAACATTCGGCAGAGTAAGCGCCCGTAGATGAACTATTCAGCGAGAGCGAGAAATACTCCAAAGCTTCGTTGATCTTATTTTGCGCAAAAGCTTCTGTCCCCAATTGATATAAGAGATATTGTTTGGTTTCGAGCATTTTCGCATTAGGATTTTTAATGCGTTGTATCGATTCGTAAGCAGCTTGATAATTTTTCGTGGTCATATAAACCGACGACAAATAATCGTAGGCTTCGTCGGCATGTTTCGAAAGTGGAAATTCGAAAAGGAATTGTTCAAAAGCCTTTACCGATTCACCAAAAGCGCTTGTAGTTTCGTAAGAGGTTAAGGCGTAATTAAACAAAGCCTCCTCGCGCACCGACTGATTGAAATTTGTCCTCAAAGATGCTTCGTAAGCCATGCGGGCATTCGCTTTGTCGTCCATTTTCACATAACAGTTTCCCAAATGCAGGTAAGCGTTTTCGGTAATTTCATCTTTTTCGACGGTCACTTTCGATAAATATTGAACCGCATTTTTATAATCTCCCGTATAGAAATACGACAAACCAAGCAAATACATATCATTACGAAGCACTTGTGGAAAAAGCTCTTCGTATTTTTTCAAATTAGTGATGGCTTGAGCATAATTTTTTTCTTCGTAAGCAATTTCACCCAAAATGCGGTATATCTCCGCATTGTTTTTATTTCCGGGATTTTCTTCCAATATTCTACTTGCCCGATACTTTAGTTTATCATAGTCCTTTTGCGCGTAATAAATCTGTACTACATAATAAGGCACGATATTTTTATACTGCGGATTATCTTCAATTTTCAAGAAATCAACCAAAGCAGCATCGTAGTTTTTAAGGGAGTATTCCGTATAAGCGTAATAATATATCGCGGAAATATTGTAGCGGGTTTCCATGCTTTTCAAGTCACGGAAAATAACCAAAGCGGGCGTATAATCTTTCTGTTCGAGTAAGGCGCAACCTTTGTAAAACATATAATCTACCTGTTGACGCTTATCCAAATCCTTCGTATCCACATCTATAAAATAATTCAACACCTTCTTAAAATCCGAATTATTGTAAGCTAGAATACCAAGCATCAAATTCACCTGACTCAGAAAATTAGTGTAAGGATATACAGTCAAATGTTTGTTAAGTCGCGTCTGAGCATCATCCGAACCCATATAAAAAGCGTTGGCTGCCAAATAATAATCCGCTTCTAATTTTTGGCTTTCTTGAGTTGAACTTGCGGTGGACAAAAATTCTTCCAACGCACGAAACGATGCCGTATATTTTCCTTGTATAAACAATTCCTTTCCCTGACTAAGCAGCGCGTCGGGATTGGTATATATCATAGTCTGTTGAGCAGAAGACAGTAAAAAGATGCCGGCAAATATACTTAGAAGAACAATTCGTTTCATAGGTAAATATTTTATTTTATTGTTGGAAAACTAACATGATAATTCTTCGATTGATTATATAAGGAAATCATGTTCGTTTTGTGTGATATACTATATTCCAAATTTCAGAAAAAGAAATAGGAGGATTATCCTCCGCATTAAGAATATAAACGCAGAAAAAGCAAAAGTATTTTTCTTTCATCTCCTTATATGGTCGATTTTATTGCTTTTTCGGTTTTTTCCTTATGCAAAGATAAATGATTATTGAGAAATAAGAAACACGTAATTTGACAAGTTGCCTATAAACTATTTAACTATCCTTCTTTGTTTTTTGTGAATCTTTGAATCTTGAGACAGCAATAATCTCTTATCTTTGCTTCCGTTTAATAAAATCTCCAATGAAACAATTCATTTATACAACTCTCTTTTTTCTGACTCTTACAGCAAGTGCAAGCTCTCAGCAGCTTTGGCAGATAAAAGGTGCTGAGCAAAAAAAAGCTTCGTATATATTTGTCACTCACAGTTTGATTCCAATCCAATATCTGGATAGCATCCCCGAACTTTATAAAGCTTTCGGACAATGCGATGCGGTAATAAGCCCGATGGTACTGAGCAGTGTAGATGATATGGGGAAGATACAAAAAGCGGCTTTATTGCCTCAGAAAATGACGGTTGCCGATTTGTTAAATCTGAATGATTACACTGCGGTTGACAACGAATTGAAATCGTTGCTAAAAGTTGGATTAAGTGATTTGGGACGTTTACATCCGTTGATGATTTTATCGCTTTACAAAGCGGAACTTTATAAACAACAGAATGGTCTTGATGAAGGAAGTGAATCCGAGTCTTATTTTCAACTTATCGCGGCACAACAAGACAAAAAGGTTATCGGACTCGAAGATTCGGACAAGCAAATTGATTATCTATTTGGGCAGACAAGTTCTCAGCAAGGAGCAAAATTACTTGTTGACGCCATATTGCACAAAGACAGTACAATTGCCCGTATGGATCGCGAAGTAAAACTTTATAAATCAGGGAATATCGATGCACTATACGACGTCATACGACGAAAGGAAGCCGAACGATTTCCTTCTATCGAAGTTTATGACGAACAACTCAAGCAACGTAATATTCTTTGGGAACAACAACTTCTTGAATTTATCAAAGCGGCACCCTGCTTTATTGCTGTTGGTGCCGAGCATCTTCCCGGTCGATTCGGTTTATTCAACATGCTTCGAGAAAACGGTTATAGTGTAAAACCGATAAAATAAGAAGTAATAAATACCTGAACAAAAACACTTACGGTCAAATCGTTTACTTCACATACATCCGAACAATATATTCTGCCTCAGCCAAGTAAGCTTTACCAAAAAGATTTAAATGATTTAAAACGTGGTAGAGACGATAAATGTTTTCCCTATATTCCCAGCCTTCTTTCAATGGAAATTCTTCTTCGTAAGCTAAATAAAATTCG
>DAIOHI010000308.1:0-3700 GCA_036744815.1 Paludibacteraceae bacterium | reverse complement strand
TTTTAACCTAATGAAAAAGATAAATCTATTTACTTCGATTTTATTTATAACTGTTTCGATTTTGATGTTTTCTTGTTATCAAGAAACAAAATTGGATGTTAAGGTTGATTTTAATATCACAGCACAGGACGAAAACTATACATCTCCCGTTAAAGCAGAAATTACAAACAACACAAGCGGCGCCGATTTTTACCGATGGACTTTCGAAGGTGGAAATCCATCTTCATCCAACAAGAAAAACCCTGGAATAATCTCCTATGCAGAAGCCGGAGAGTACACAGTTAAATTGGAAGCTTGGAACGCTACAGAAAAAGATTCGAAAGAAATCACTTTCACGGTCGATCCGGCAGTTTATATTAACTTCGATTTGGAAGTGCTGATAAACGATTTTGCTCCGGCTACAATTCGTGTTACGAATAAGACAGAAGGAGGTCTATCTTATTTATGGGGTTTTAATGGAGGAGATCCTAAGTGGTCGGAAGATGAACATCCTAAAGACATTTTGTTCAAAACAGAAGGAGAACACAGTGTTTTGTTGGAAGTAAAAAATGGTCGAGAAACTTTCAGTTTATCCAAAAAATTCTATTTAAAAGCAGCTCTATTTGTTGACTTTAACATCGAAGCTTCTGTTGACGATTTTGATTACGAAGTCCCTTTTAAAGCTTCTTTAAATAATCTTTCTTCGAGTGCGCTAACTTACCAATGGACAGCTTCCGGAGGAGAAATAAAAGATAATGACGCTGAAAACACAGAAATCCTATTTACACAAGCCGGAACATATAGTGTCACATTAGAAGCTTCGAACGAAAAAGAAATTAAATCTATATCAAAAGAAATTACAGTAAAAACAAATACAAATCTTTATAGCTTAAACGATATACGTTTTGGAGTAAAAGCAGCGGAAAATAATATCGGCTGTTTCTATTCTTTATCCGAACGCAGGATGATAAAAACAAATGAAGTTGACGCACTTATTGGTAACGAAATAGACATCGTTTTCTTCGGATTAAACAATTCCTTCTCGATGTGCTATTTTACTTCGCCCGACAATGCACCAACAGTTGGTTTTACTTCAATTCCCAATGCATCGACTACTTATTTTGTAAATAAACTTGAAAACACTTCCTTAACTTTCAGTGATGCGGATTTTGCTGCAATGCAAGATGATAGCTTGCTCCGAAACTTGGATATTAAAGGAGCTTCATCGGAAGGACTGTGGTTTACGAATAGCCAAAACCCACGTTTTATCCTGTTCGAAACCCAAAATGGTATCAAGGGAATTATTAAGATTAAAGAATTTGTATCCGAGGGAAATAATTCCTACATCCTAAGCGATATTAAAGTTCAAAAACAAGCAAATTAAAGACTCAACTTAATGAAACGTTATCTGTTTACACTATTTATTATACTTCATTCTTTATTAGCCTTATCCCAGCAAATTAATTTGGAAACTGTTGGTTCTACGTTAAAAAACAAGCCTTTTAAGATTAATGGAGGCTTGTCTGCCGGTTCGGTTTTCTATCAAGGGACAGTGCAAACAAACAGACTTCCATGGACTTATTATTTGAATGGTAATGTAAATCTAAGTATTTATGATTTGATAAACATCCCTGTAAGTGTAAATTTCACAAACCTTGGTGCAGATTTATCTTATCCATCTTTGCCTAATCGCTTAAGTTTACATCCGTCATACAAATGGGTAACAGCTCACATTGGCGATGTTTCCATGACATTTTCCCCTTATACTTTAAATGGTCATCAATTCACTGGCGGAGGGATTGAACTTACACCCGGAAAATTAAAAATAAGTGCTATGGGAGGAAGATTGATGCGAGAAGTGAAACTCGACTCTGCAAATTTGCTTATGCCAAACTATAGTCGTATTGGCTATGGACTGAATGCTCAATACGAAGGTAAAAACTATAGAATAGGAGCAACATATTTTGGCGGAAAAGATATACTAAATGAATCTATGCAGTTTTATATGGACAGTCTCAGTATTTTGCCTATGCAAAACAATGTTTTTAGCATTCAATCTACCTTGAACTTGGTAAAAAATCTCTCCTTCAGCATAGAATATGCCATCAGTTTATTGACGAGGGATATCCGTTCGGAACAACAATCGACTTGGATGGGAAATATTTTAGGCTTAAGAACATCGACAAACGCTTACCATGCAACGAATGCTAAATTAGCTTATCAATTAATGAAAAACAGTATTGCCATAGCTTACGAAAGGATAGATCCGGAATATAAAACATTAGGTGCTTATTATTTCAATAACGACTATGAAAACATTACGTTGAATTATGCACGTCCTTTCTTGAAAAACGATAAGGCAAATGTCGCATTAAGTGTAGGTATTCAGAAAGACGATATTGAAAACAAGAAATCAGAATCAACGAATCGTTATGTAGCTTCCATCAATTTGAACTACAATCCATCCGAAGCTTTTCAAACTTCATTCAATTACTCAACCTTTCAAAGTTATCGAAACTTAAAGTCTCAATTCGATTATATAAACGAACTGAATCCTTATGAAAACATGGACACTTTAAATTACACACAACTATCACAAAACCTGGATGCTTCGATGAGTTATATCTTCAAAACTACAGAAACACAAAATCAGCGAATAAATCTAAATGCAAGCTATCAAACAGCTGCAGATCAGCAAGGAGGCATTTCTTTGCCGGGAAATGTGAATCGTTTTTTAAATACTGCATTAGGATATAATCTATCTTTAGTTCCAAAGAGTTTTAGTTTGATGTCGTCCATCAATGTTAGTTACAACTATGGAGCAATGATCGAATCCTATACCTTCGGACCAATGTTGGGACTTACTAAACAATTTTTTGAGAAAACTCTGACAACCGGAATTTCTAGCTCCTATAATATAAATAGAAGTGCCGGAATTATAAACGCAAAGGTTCTAAATTTGAGATGTAATGCTTCTTATCGTTTAAAAAAGAAACATAATTTTACGACAAGTGCTGTCTGGCAAAATAGAAACACAACAAAAATAAATACAGATGCACTCACTCTTACAGTGGCTTATTCTTATAGTTTTTAGACGAGTTTCTAACTTTTAACAACTGATGTAGTCGAGCAACAAAATTCTCTATATCAGCAAATTATCATCAACTAATTACCAATAGATTTAAAAACAATTCTAAGCTAAACGTCTTTTTTCACTTCCACAAATTTTCTATCACTTTCGGAAAATATTCGTATTCCAAAGCATGCACCTTTTGAGCAACATTTTCGGCATTATCCGATGGAAGAACGGGGCATTTTGCTTGAAAAATAATATTTCCTTCGTCGTAATTTTCGTTCACGTAATGAATAGTAATACCCGATTCATTTTCAAGAGCTTCTACCACCGCTTCATGCACGCGCTCACCATACATGCCTTTACCTCCGAATTTAGGCAGCAGAGCCGGATGGATATTGATTATCCTATTTGGGAAAGCATTGATAAGTACTTGCGGAATTTTTAGCAAAAATCCGGCTAACACAATAGCATCAATATTATAATGTGATAAAACGGATAAAATTACTTCTCCCGAAAGAAAATCTTCGCGCGAAAAAGTTATTGAAGGAGTCTGTAGTTTTTTTGCTCGCTCGTGTACAAAAGCCTCCGCCTTATTTGATAAAATAATGGGAAAAACAAAACTGTCATCGTTTTCGAAGTAGCGAA
>DAIOHI010000307.1:0-3701 GCA_036744815.1 Paludibacteraceae bacterium | reverse complement strand
AGTTCATTTAATTGTTGAACCTTACACCGAAGGTATGCCAGTGCCCGAAGTTTACAGATTCAATGGACAAGAGCACAAAGTACAAGCCCGCGACACTCAAGTGATAAACTTAGATTGGGGCGGAAAACTTGTATTTGTAAATAGTATTGTAGGTGGCGCTATTGATGCGCGTTTCTTACCGGCAATTCTCAAAGGTTTGATGCAGCGCATGGAGCAGGGTCCATTAACAGGATCTTACGCTCGCGATGTGCGCGTAATTGTTTACGATGGAAAAATGCACCCAGTTGATTCCAATGAAATTTCCTTTATGCTTGCCGGACGCAATGCCTTCAGCGAAGCCTTTAGAAACGCAAGTCCTAAAATTCTCGAACCCGTTTATGATGTTACGGTATCCGTTCCGGCAGACTACATGGGCGATGTGATGGGTGACTTACAAGGGCGTCGCGCGATGATTATGGGAATGGAAAGTGAAAAAGGTTTCGAGAAGCTGAAAGCCAAAGTTCCGCTGAAAGAAATGTCTTCCTATTCCACTTCATTAAGTTCGCTGACAGGAGGTCGTGCTTCGTTTACGATGAAATTTGCAAGTTACGAACTGGTTCCAAGCGATGTGCAAGATAAGTTGCTGAAAGAATACGAAGCTTCGAAAAAAGAAGACGAAGATTAAAATACTGTTTAAATAAAATCTTATCAATAAGGAAAGGCGATTGCAAAAAACAATCGCCTTTCTTGTATCGCTTTTCTCTCCTTTCGAAATAAATTGACACAAAAGGCTTTTTTAGCAGAAATCATAATAGAAGTCAAAAGACGGTATAAATATTCATATTTCAAGCCAATATCACATTTTACAGATAAATTTCTTATTTTTATCAAAAACAACTTACATTTTAATGATAAAACAAGGCGTTAAGTCATAAAAAAGAAGTACTTTTGCGTTTTTAATTTTTTACAACTAAAAAACGAGAAAACGTAAATGAAAAAGCATAATTTTAATGCAGGACCTTCTATTTTGCCGCGTGAAGTAATCGAGAAGACAGCAGAGGCTGTATTAAACTTTAATGGGTCCGGCTTATCTATCCTCGAAATAAGCCATAGATCCAAAGACTTTCAA
Source organism: Paludibacteraceae bacterium (assembly GCA_036744815.1). GTDB lineage: Bacteria > Bacteroidota > Bacteroidia > Bacteroidales > Paludibacteraceae > H1. Next base: position 2,593 of record DAIOHI010000307.1, on the reverse strand, counting down.
GCCGTGATGGACGAAGCTGAGCTTCTGTTCAAAGAATTGTTGGATATACCCGCGGGTTATTCCGTCTTGTTTTTAGGAGGAGGAGCCAGCATGCAATTTGCCATGGTGCCTTTCAATTTGTTCGAAAAAAAAGCGGCTTATCTCAACACCGGAACTTGGGCAAGCAAAGCTGAAAAAGAAGCTAAAGCATTCGGCGAAGTTGCACAGGTTGCTTCTTCGAAAGAAGCTAATTACTCATATATACCCAAAGATTTTAGCATACCGACAGACGCCGATTATTTACATATAACAACGAATAATACGATTTTTGGCACCGAATTATTGCACGATATAGACTCTCCTATTCCCGTAGTTGCAGATATGTCGTCGGATATTTTTTCCCGTCCGATTGATGTCTCTAAATACGGAGTAATCTACGGTGGAGCTCAAAAAAATCTCGCACCTGCCGGTTTAGCTTTTGTTATCGTAAAAGAATCCTTATTAGGAAAAGTTTCACGACATATCCCTACGATGCTTGATTATAGAACTCATATCAAAGAGGGTTCTATGTTTAATACGCCTCCTGTTCTTCCTATTTACTCAGCTTTAGAAACTCTGAAATGGATTAAGGCAAAGGGTGGAGTAAAAGAAATAGAGAAAAAGAACATTGCAAAAGCTGAGTTATTGTACAACGAAATCGACCGCAACAAGCTTTTTGTGGGAACAGCCGCCAAAGAAGATCGTTCGCGCATGAATGTTTGCTTCGTGATGCAACCCGAATATCAGGATTTAGAAGAAAGTTTTTTGAAATTCGCGTCCGAAAACGGAATGGTTGGTCTGAAAGGACACCGTTCGGTCGGAGGGTTTCGCGCTTCTATATATAATGCGATGCCTTTCGAAAGCGTTCAAGCTTTGGTTGATTGTATGCAGAAATTCGAAAAACAACATTAATTATAATAGTTCTTTTCATAAAAATGAAGAACTAAAATATAAAAATGGATTTATGAAAGTACTTGTAGCAACCGACAAAGCATTTGCCAAAATAGCAATCGACGGTATTCGTTCCGAGATTGAAGGAGCAGGATTTTCCTTGGTTTTACTTGAGAAATATACCGAGAAAAAACAATTGCTGGAAGCTGTAGCAGATGTAGAAGCTATTATCATCCGAAGCGACATTGTTGATTCCGAAGTAATTGCCGCGGCAAAAAAGCTAAAAATAGTTGTTCGTGCCGGAGCCGGATACGACAACGTTGATTTGGAAGCTGCCAAAAGCGCTGGTGTTTGCGTGATGAATACTCCCGGACAAAACTCAAACGCTGTAGCCGAATTGGTATTTGGGTTACTCGTTTTTGCAATTCGGAATTTCTACAACGGTGCGTCGGGAACTGAACTGAAAAATAAAAAACTCGGTATTCACGCCTACGGCAATGTCGGACGGAATGTTGCCCGCATTGCTAAAGGATTTGGAATGGACATTTACGCTTACGATGCTTTTTGTCCGTCAACTCTAATAGAAGCCGATGGAGTAAAGCCACTCGATTCTGTTGAAAGTTTGTACGCTACTTGCGACATTGTTTCGTTGCATATCCCGGCAACTGCAGAAACGAAAAAATCGATCAACTACGCTTTGCTTTCGAAAATGCCAAAAGGCGCTATCCTTGTGAATACGGCACGCAAAGAAGTAATTAATGAAGAGGAAATGTTGAATTTTATGGAAGCACGTCCCGACTTCAAATATCTTACTGACATTCTTCCCGGAAACCATGCCGAAATGCAGGAGAAATTTGCTTCACGCTATTTCTCCACACCCAAGAAAATGGGCGCACAAACAGATGAGGCTAATACCAACTCTGGCATTGCTGCTGCAAAACAAATTGTCGATTTCTTCAAAAATGGAAACGAGCGTTTTCGTGTAAATTAAAAACGGAGTATTTTCAAACATATAAAGAGTTGCAAGCTTAGTTTGCAACTCTTTTCTTTTCATATACCTTTCTTCGAACACAGAATAGATTGAAAACAAAAAAGGAGAAAAATGCTTGACTACACTTTTCTCCTTTTATAAAGGGTGGAAAACGGGGCTCGAACCCGCGACCTTCGGAACCACAATCCGACGCTCTAACCAACTGAGCTATAACCACCGTGATTTTGCGAGTGCAAAGATAACATCATAGTTGGTATTTTGCAATAGTTTTCACAAAAAAAACAAAATAAGCTAGTCCACGAGGAGAAAACAAAACGGTTTCGTCAGAATAAAAGCTTTTTGTACTTTTGAACACAAAATAATTACAAAATATTCCTATGCCAAATACAATAGAAAGAAGCGAACTTAATAAACAAATCGCTCAAATTCGCAGAAACATCGTACTGTCAATGAACGGAGAAGTCAGCATACAAATGCGCCGAAATGGTATCGTTTACGAAAGAAATTATGGTGTTGATATTCCCCGCCTAAAACAAATTGCCGCCAAATACAGCCCAAACCATGAATTGGCTCAAGCATTGTGGCAATTAAAAATACGAGAATCGATGATACTTGCCAGTTTGCTTGAACCTATTGAGGAATTCACAATGGAAGATGCCTGTAGTTGGCTTAAAGATTTTTCTCATACGGAAA
>DAIOHI010000306.1:0-3713 GCA_036744815.1 Paludibacteraceae bacterium | reverse complement strand
ACAAAAATCCCTTGCGATGTAGATTGCAAGGGATTTTTGCATTAATTCGTGGGCTCTAAGATTCCGATATCCGAAAAGCAGACTCTATCTTCTCCCTCATTTCAGCCGGAGCTGCAAACAGCGCTGTGGACAAGGCTTCCCCTTCAGCAGCTCCGGGGGTAATTACAGAAATAGAAGCTTCGCCTTCAACAAGCTTTCCACTATGCGGATCGAAGATGTGCCGCCGCTCCTGCGAGTCATTGCCCGAAGTGCTAAGGCATTCGTCAAAAAGCCTAACTTCGGGTATGGATACTTGCGGAAGAAACTGGCTCAACTTCCAACCGTCACCGTAGGGATGTCTCCCCAACGCCATTATGGAACTATTACCCATATTAAGCAGAGCATCCGTAATGCCATTTTGCAAAACAATGGGACGAAGCTTATCCAAAGCATAGCCCTTAAGAAAACCCGATAAATTGATTTTGAGACTTTGCTCGCCAAAAAACATCGTTCTATTCTCGGCATCCAAGTGAATGGATGAAATAAAATCGGCGTTATGATTTTTCGAAGCCACAGTTACATCAAAATAGCCATAACTCCGCTTGTGAAAATTGATGCATTGATTGACTATATCGAAAAGATCATCGCTTAATGTTACTACATGCTTTGCGGCTTCTTCGTTCACAAGAGATAGTTCGCTTTCCATGTCGAAGCAATTCCCAATTTTTTCTATTCGCTTTATCTCCTCGTAAGCATATTTTGCGATGGCTTTCAAGTCTTCCTTCCGTCCATTGCACAGCAACAGATCCAAGCGCGTATGCATGACTTCGCCCCAAGCGTACAAAAGACTTGAATTGTTTCCGAAAGATTTATAGATGCTTTGAATCGACATTAAAATTATATTTGTAGCATGAATATCCGAAAGCAAAACTAATAAAACATTTCTGCATTTAGGATAATCTATACTGATATTGAAAACATAATACACAATAATTGTAAAAGATAAACTTCCATAATCCATAGTAAAATTTACAGAACAAAGGCTTTGTCAATAAAATAGACAAAACAGACAAATACCCTCTTTTATCTTTATTATTCACAAAAACACGACGTTTTAAAACATTTACACGATAAATAAAATAATTTTTCTAATTTTACGGCTTAATAAATTTATTATATCATTCAGACAAACTATAATTTTATTATTTATGAGAAAAAAAATCATTTATATTTTCACCGCATTGCTTATCATTCCTGCTTTTGTTTTGGCAAAACCCAAGACTTCGATAGAAAAAAGATGGAATGCCCACAGTAAGGAGTGGATAGTTAGCGAGAAATCTGATTATAGCTACTCTACCGAACATAAAGACAAAAAGGCTGAAGAACTTCGCTATGCATGGAACAGCTACGAAAACAAATGGTCGCAAATGCTAAAAATCAACTACGATTACGACAAAAAAGGCAGATTAGTTACCGAAACTACCTATAATTATTATGCGCCATCATCATCGTGGAAAGCTCTTTCGAAATCGGAATACGAGTACAAAGAAGATACGATCATCAATTTGACCTATAAATACAATAATTACGCCGACCGTACAACGGATTGGATTAACGACAAAAAAACAGTCACTCCCATATCGAAAAAGAAAAAGGGAGCGGAAGTTACTTACAGATGGACTAAAAACAACGAATGGGAACTTAGGGAAGAGCGCAGTTTCAATTACAATTCATCTGGTTTAGTGGAATCCGAATCGGCAACAACTACTGTTAATGGTCAAGTTTACGGAAGTTTGAACATAGGTTATAAATACGACAAAAAAGGCAATATAATCGAGAAAGACGTAAAGGAAAGTCATGGCGCCGGTTGTAATCACGATGCTAAGTTCACTTACGAATATCAATAAATTTCTTTAGCAAATTGACATAAAAAATCCCGCTTTCTTAGGATTGCGGGATTTTTTATTTGGATATTTCCTTATTTATTTTTTCTTTCCTTGATTCGCTACAGCGTCCATTAGTTTTTTGATTTCTTCAGGATCGCCCAAGAAATAATCCTTTTGCAATTTCAAATCATCATCGAATTCGAACACGTAAGGAACAGCCGTAGGCAGGTTCAAACTAACGATATCTTCATTCGAAATGTTTTTCAAATACTTGATAATACCGCGCAAGCTATTACCGTGCGCAGCAACAATGATCTCATCATTTTCGACTAACGACGGATAAATCACCTCCAACCAATAAGGAAGAATGCGCTCAACAGTATCTTTCAGCGATTCAGTTTCGGGGATATAAGATTTCGGCACTCCTGCATAACGCGCATCTTGCGAAGCTGAACGAGAATCAGTCGACTCAAGTGGTGTAGGCGGAATATCGTAGCTACGACGCCAGATTAGCACTTGGTCGTCACCATATTTTTCAGCAGTTTCGGCTTTGTTCAAGCCTTGCAACATTCCGTAATGTTTTTCGTTCAAACGCCAAGATTTTTCTACCGGAATCCAATCCAAATCCATTTGATCGAGGATAGTATTCAGAGTTTTGTTGGCACGTTTCAGGTAAGAAGTAAAAGCTTTTTCGAATTTGAAACCTTCTTTTTTCAACAGTTTTCCGGCTTTAACGGCTTCTTGCACTCCGTTTTCGGTCAAATCAACGTCTGTCCAACCGGTAAAACGATTTTCCTTATTCCAAACACTTTCGCCGTGGCGAATTAATACGACTTTCTTCATTTGCTGTTATAATTTATGATTTATTTTTTAATACTAATTTCCGAACAACAAAGGTACAAAATTTTTCATTTAAGAGAAAGTACCATAATGCCGTTATTCGACTTTATTTTGGCGCAATAATCGACAAGTGACTCGGGATTTACAATTACTCTTTTTGCCGTATAAGAGGCGTGAATAAAAGTCAACACTCCATTTTTACGGTAAGCAATGCCTAAATGCGAAATATCTAATCCTTTTATTGATGTGGTAAAACAAATAATATCACCGTCGTTTATCAGGCTTTCTTTGCTTTTAATATCGCCTTTCGGGATGTAGTAATAAGTTCTTTTATTTACTTCCGACTCTATTTTCAGAATGCTGTCTACCAGATATGGCTGATTTTTTAAGCGCGGATAATTATCCGGATGTGCAGACATGTAGGATAGTTGAAGTGGAAATTCGATCCCGCCTATTTCCTGAGTTCTATCTTTAATGATATTTTTCTTTACGTTATCGAAAATCCAATCGGAAGTGTAGTGTAAGCGCGAAAGATAACCATCAATAACGCCATCTCGATAGCGGATATTTTGCAAATTATTGCAAAAATTATCAAAATCAACATTATCAGACTCAAGGGTTTTCGACAAAGCCATGCAGGTTTCCACAAAAGTCACACAATCCAATTCTCGAAAATTCACAACCAAATCTTCGACACTATTGACATCAAGTGTAGCCGACACGTAGGGCGTCTCAATAAAAGTTAATGCTATATTTTGAAGCCCTTTTCCATCTTGATTTTTAGCGATTATTTCTTTAAAATCTGCTTCTATCTGCCCAAAAGAACTGAGCGAAAGGGCAAGCATAAAAACGGCAATCAACTTTTTCATACGACAAATTCTCTTTATTTTACCTAAATTTGTAGTTCAAAAATAATACTTTTTTTCGAATGTCGCATCACCCACTTTTGATTGTATTATTAGGACCTACAGGAGTTGGGAAAACCAATATCAGTCTGCGTTTAGCCAA
>DAIOHI010000305.1:1450-3759 GCA_036744815.1 Paludibacteraceae bacterium | reverse complement strand
GTGCTTCATCAGATGTTGAAAGCCGATTATATTACCCGTCAGGAATACGATTCGTTAAGTCAAATACCTATCGCTTTAAAGTTTCAGCGTTTGGATCACAAAGAAGGACTTGCGCCGTATTTTAGGGAATATCTTCGTGCTGTGCTGACAGCTCGCGAACCGAAGCGCAGCAATTATGCCAGTTGGCAGGATCAAAAATATCAGGACGACTTATGGGAATGGGAAAATAATCCGCTTTACGGTTTTCTTGAAAAATACGAACGTGAACATGGCGTTAAGTACAGTATTTATAACGACGGACTGAAAATTTATACGACTATCGATTCCCGTATGCAGCGTTATGCCGAAGAAGCGGTAAATGAACACATACAGTTTCTGCAAAAAAACTTCTTTAACGAAAAAAAGAACCGAAGTTATGCGCCATTTGCTAGAAACGTCAAAAAAGAGGATATCGAGTCTATTTTGAATCGTGCGATGAAGCAATCGGAACGTTATCGCGTATTGAATAAAGCCGGAGTAAGCGATGCGGATATAAAGAAAGTTTTCGATGAAGAAATCCCGATGCGGGTGTTTTCTTACAAAGGAACGCTCGATACGATTATGTCGCCGATGGATTCTATCCGTTATCACAAACATTTTTTGCGTTGCGGTTTCATGTCGATGGACGCGCAGAGCGGACATGTGAAAGCTTATGTCGGAGGACCTAATTTTGAATACTTTCAATACGATATGGTCACTTCCGGACGTCGTCAGGTAGGCTCTACGGTTAAACCATTTTTATATACTTTAGCTATGGCTGACGGAATGGAGCCTTGCAATACAACCGTAAACGAGCCGATAACGATAATGACTGAAACAGGAAAACCTTGGACTCCTCGCAATGGCTCTAAAGCTCGTATTGGAGATACTGTCAGTTTGAATTGGGGACTTGCCAATTCGAACAACTGGATTTCGGCTTATCTGATGAGTCTTACCACGCCACAGGCTTTGGTTAATTTGATGCGTTCTTTTGGTGTCAGAGGTCCTTTGGATCCGGTGGTTTCCTTAGCTCTTGGTCCTTGCGAAATTTCGGTAGCCGAAATGGTGGACGCTTACACGGCTTTCCCTAATAAAGGAATACGCACAGAGCCCTTGTACGTTACCCGCATTGAAGATAGCAACGGCAACGTATTAGCCACATTCGCGCCTCGAATGTCAGAAATAATCAGCGAAACGACATCTTATAAAATGCTTTCGATGCTTCGTTCGGTTGTTGATGTTGGAACCGGAAACCGGGTACGTTTCCGTTACGGATTGCGCATGCCGATGGGAGGAAAAACGGGAACTACGCAAAACAACTCCGACGGTTGGTTTATGGGCTTTACCCCATCTCTTGTTTCGGGTGTTTGGGTAGGAGGCGAAGACCGTTCCATTCATTTCGATACGATGTTGTACGGACAAGGAGCCAGTATGGCACTGCCGATATGGGCTTTGTATATGAAAAAAGTATTAGATGATAAAAATTTAGCCTATTCGAACGACGAAAACTTTGAATATGGAAGTGGATATTCTTACAATCCGGTTTGCGATGTAGATAGAGCGAATGCCGGTGCTCCGGTGGAAGAATAAAAAATATGCTAATATGCTAATTTTGCCAATCTGAAAATGACTTGCAAACTTTTAATTTTCGGTTTTTAATTTTTAATTCTCTTTTTTCCCTTAGATTGAAAAAATACATTCTTATAATATTCTTTTTCAGCACACAACTTTTGTGTTTTGCCCAATTGAATACGGATAGGATCATGTCTATCGGGCGGAATGCGCTTTATTTCGAAGATTATGTGTTGTCTATTCAGTATTTCAATCAAATCATTCAGGTAAAACCCTATTTAGCGGAGCCCTACATGTATAGAGCCATTGCCAAAATACAGTTGGGCGACTATCAAGGGGCAGATAATGATTGTACGGAAGCCATCAGTCTCAATCCATTTATTCCTCAGGCTTTTTATGCCCGTGGCTTTGCCCGTTTGCGCCTTGGTTATTACTCCGAAGCTTCCGAGGATTTTTCCAAAGCACTTGAATTCAGTCCGGCGAACGAAGCTTTTCTTATGAACCGGATACGAGCCCGCGAAATGAATGAAGACTACAGCGGAGCGCTCAACGATTTGGAAACTTACATGCAAAGCAACAAAAGCAAGCCGGAACTCTTTTTCGAAAAAGGACGCATTCTTCTCTCGATGAAAGATACGGTAGGAGCGGAGACGAATTTCGGTCGTTATTTGGAATTGGACAGCACTAGTAGTATAGGCTGGAGTGCTCGTGCCTTGCTT
>DAIOHI010000305.1:0-1431 GCA_036744815.1 Paludibacteraceae bacterium | reverse complement strand
GATGCAAAAAGATGATTTAGACGGTGCTCTGAGCGATTACAACAAGGCGATAGCCCGTAAAACGGAATTTGCAGGCGACTATATCAATCGAGGCATTATCAATGTGCGAAAGTTCAACTATATGCAGGCTTTGAGCGATTACGACAACGCCATTCGTTTGGACAAAAGCAATATGCTGGCTTATTACAACCGTGCTTTGTTAAGAAATAATCTGGGAGATAAAAACAATGCTTTGGACGATTTTACAACTGTTTTGGAAATGGATTCGACACAGACCGAAGCCCTTTTGCAGAAAGCTCTGTTGGAACAAAGTTTGGGAAATTACCGCCAAGCCATTGCCGACTATAAACAGGTACTCGAAAAATATCCGTATTTCACACCGGCTTATAATGCTCTTGCCGATATCGAAACGACTTTAGGAAATCCAAAACAAGCTTATCGCTACCGCAAACAGGCTTTCGATATCGAATCCAACAAAAAAGAAGAGGAAAGGGAGCAGAAGGAAGATTTGGCGGCTAACAATAAAATGTCCACTCGTTCGCAGGAAACATCGGCACGAAAGCGCTCGGAGTTTTTCAATCGCTTTGCCGCTCAAAATTTGGAGGATGTCGAGTCGGATGAACGCTACACAGGTACGATACGCGGAAATGTTCAGAATCGTTATGTGGACGTGATGAACGAAAGAAACTTTGTTCTGACTTATTACAGCAAGCCCGACGAACTGCGCCGCACTCCGCTTTATCAGATAGAAGTGGATAACTACAACAAGGCAAAGAAACTTGCTGCCGACCTGAAATTGACGAATAGTGAGCTTCCTTTAACTCAGGAATTGATCGACGCGCACTTCAGCAGTATCGACGCTTTGTCGAAAAAACTCAATGAGAATCCGACGGCTGATTTGTATTTCAACCGAGCAATAGAATTTGCTTTGGTGCAGGATTTCACCAGCTCTGTTGACGACTTGAACAAAGCCATCGCCCTTCGTCCTAGTTTTGTGCTGGCGTATTTTATGCGTGCCAATATTCGTTACAAATCCATCGAAATAAGGAATTATAATGTATTTGAACCCACTTCCGAAAACGATAAAAATAATCAGACATCGGGAGCGAAGAATACGAAACTTGCCGCTGAGGCTCAATACAAATACGACGTCGAACTGATTATGCGCGACTACGATAAGGTAAACGAGCTAAGCGTCTATCCCTTCCCTTTTGCCAGCTTCAACAAAGCCAATATCTTGTGCACCATACAGGATTTCCGTTCGGCTATATCCAACTACAGCAGAGCCATTCAGGCTGAGCCCGATTTTGCCGAAGCCTATTTCAATCGCGGGCTGACTTACTTGTATATAGGCGAGGACGAAAAAGGCTTAGCCGATTTAAGCAAAGCCGGCGAACTGGGCATTGTAAATGTTTATAATCTGATTCTCCG
>DAIOHI010000304.1:0-3765 GCA_036744815.1 Paludibacteraceae bacterium | reverse complement strand
CAGCCAAGGCAAAAGTAACCGATATATTTCCTGTTACGTTTGCTCCTCCCGGAAATAGAGGTATCAATCCTAATAAATTAGATGTGAAAATAAAGAAAAATGCAGTAAGCAAATATGGTGCGAATTTCTTATAATCTTTTCCCACACATGGTTTGATAACATCATCGTAGATAGATAAGACGAGCATTTCCAACGTTCCCGAGAAGCCACGTCGCGATTTCAAAGGGTTTTTCTTATAGCCTCTTGCCAAAGAAATAAAGACAAGCAACAAAACAATGCTGGTCATTAGAATGGATGCTACATTTTTTGTAATGGATAGATCAAAAGGTCTTATTTCTTCTCCATTTGAAGCTATTTCCACAATTTTTCGGTTGTATTCTTCGCTATGCGATATTTGAAAACCTTGATACGAAGCGTGTCCGTGTTCGAAGCGCGACGACATAAAGACAAACCATCCTCGTTCTTCGCTTTTCAGAATAACGGGAAGTGGTATCGAAACATGTTTCTCACCGAGAGTGAATAAATGCCAATCGTAACCGTCCGAAAGATGCGAAAAAATCATGTCTTTCAGATCGAAAACCTCTGTATTGTCATCATTTTCGTGATGCTCAGCCGCCTCAACTCCGGTTGTACTCAAAAACAGAGACAACACTAAAATCGGTAAAACGCGAACTGCAGCCATTCTTCGAAAAAAAGTCATCATTAAATTATCTTACGTTCTTATTCAGTTTATATAATACATAGGTTTCGTATGTCAAAAACATAACAAAATAAACTATGAATTCTCCTACAAAATATACGGCATAAGCTCTATTTAAAGCCAAACCGGCTATCAAAATAACCACTCCACCTGCGAGCTTTAGCATTTTCAACAACAACAATCCGGTCAGAGTTGGTGCTTCTTTACTGTATTTACTAACAAAAATAGAAAGTGCTATTCCGCAACAAAAGAAAAACATTGGAATGATCATCGCGATAGCTACATATTCCTCTCTCTTCAGCACATGTTCTAATATGAGTTGAAGGACTAGCGTTACTAAGATCAGCAACAAAATTACTTCGAGGAATACTCTCAATCCATAGCTCATGTCTCTATACCTTCCACACAAACACTGGCAACATTGTTATTCATCTCAACAAACCCGCCACGAATCCCGATTTCGACTTCCTCACTTTTCGTTGTTTTATAACGTAATTTCCCTTTTTTCAAGGAAGAAACTATTGGTGCATGATCCTCAAGCATCGTGAACAATCCACTTGTTCCGGGTAGTGAAATGAGTTCGACTTCACCGGAAAAAACAATTTGCTCGGGTGTTATTATTTCTAATTTCATTAATAGATTTCAGATTTCAGATTTCAGATTTCAGATTGCTTAAAATGGCAAACCTAAAACTCTATATTATTTCTTCGCTTGTTCCAGCAGCTTTTGCCCTTTAGCAATTGCATCATCAATCGTCCCTACGCTCAAAAATGCCATCTCGGGAAGATAATCCAATTCTCCGTCCAAAATCATTTTAAAACCGCGAATCGTTTCTTCAATAGGCACCATCACTCCTGGAACACCTGTAAACTGTGCCGCCATAAAAAATGGTTGCGACAAGAATCGCTGTACTTTACGGGCGCGATTAACTAAGGTACGATCTTCGTCCGAAAGTTCTTCCATACCCAAAATAGATATGATGTCTTGCAATTCTTTATTACGCTGAAGGATTTGCTTTACCCTTTGCGCTATATTGTAATGTTCTTCCCCAACAATTTCGGGAGATAAAATCCGCGAGCTGGACTCCAAAGGATCTACTGCCGGGAAAATTCCTAATTCGGATATTTTTCTACTCAATACGGTTGTCGCGTCCAAGTGCGAGAATGTTGTAGCCGGAGCAGGGTCAGTCAAGTCATCAGCCGGCACATAAATTGCCTGAACGGATGTAATAGAACCATTTTTTGTGGAAGTGATACGTTCCTGCATCGCACCCATTTCGGTTGCTAAAGTCGGTTGGTATCCTACCGCTGAAGGCATACGTCCTAAAAGTGCGGATACTTCGGAACCGGCTTGCGTGAAACGGAATATATTATCGATAAAAAATAGAATGTCGTTTCCACCATCAGCATCACGGAAAGATTCGGCAATAGTTAAACCCGACAAAGCTACGGAAGAACGCGCTCCGGGCGGTTCGTTCATCTGCCCGAAAACGAGGGTGGATTGCGATTGCTCAACTTCGGAATAATCGATTTTCGACAAATCCCAATCACCTTCATCCATGCTTTTCTTAAATTCATCTCCGTAACGGATTACTCCGGAATCAATCATATCGCGAAGCAAATCGTTCCCTTCACGAGTACGCTCTCCTACTCCTGCAAATACGGAAAAACCGCTATGTCCTTTGGCAATATTATTGATCAACTCCATGATAAGCACTGTTTTTCCTACACCGGCTCCTCCGAAAAGACCAATTTTTCCACCTTTCGAATAAGGCTCCAATAAGTCGATAACTTTTATCCCTGTGAAAAGAACACTTTCTGTAGTTGTCAGATCTTCAAACTTAGGCGGTTCGCGATGAATAGGATAAGCTCCTTGCATATCCAAATTCTTCATTCCGTCGATAGGTTCTCCAATAACGTTCATCAAACGACCTTTTACCTGTTCGCCGATAGGCATCACAATGGGCGAACCCAATACCTGAACGGCTAAACCGCGAGAAAATCCATCGGTTGAATCCATAGCAACGGTACGCACCGTATTTTCTCCTATATGCTGCTGAATTTCCAAGACGATTGATTTTCCGTCTTCACGGTCCACACGCAATGCATCATGAATGGATGGTAATTCTTTCAATTTACTTTTTTTCAAATCGAAAAAAACATCCACAACGGGTCCAATTATCTGAGAGACATGCCCAACTGCTTCTGACATAATATATATTGAGTTTTATTTTTAGTATTTCGTTTTTTCAGGACGTAAATTTAAACAAATAAATCCTTGTTTTAAAACATTTTTTTCTTAAAAAGGTTTACTGCAAACAATAATAAACAATAAATCAAAGTGATATTTCAATACTTAATATTCAATAAAACAAATTATTAATACTTGATTTTATTTTCTTTTTTTTCCCAAGCTTCAAATCCGCTGATTGCTTCGTCGGCAAGAAAACGGATGGATTGAACGCGGCGCTTTTCAGGCTTCAGTTCCAATTCGTCGTAAATAAATGAATCGTCGAAGCCTATTTGCTTGGCATCGCTTTTTGAATTTCCATAATAGACTTTATCAAGATGAGCCCAATAAATAGCGCCTAAGCACATTGGACAAGGTTCGCAGGATGTATAAATAACGCATCCGCTCAAATCAAAATTTCCTAATTTCTGAGAAGCTTTACGTATTGCCGTCACTTCGGCATGAGCCGTCGGATCGTTTTTATCTGTCACCCGATTTACTCCCGTAGCGATTATCTTGTTGTCTTTCACAATCACCGCTCCAAAAGGACCTCCTCCACGTTTCACATTTTCGACAGAAAGAGCGATGGCTTTTCTCATGAACTTCTTATCGTTATCCATATCTTTAATTTTTAAACCAACAAATATACCAAATAATCTGCCGATTTTGCCCAAAAATGAAAGATATATTGTGCCGATAGCAGAAAAAAAATATCTTTGTAATTATTGTTCCTTGGTTAATTCGATGCAATTTTTTCAGATTCGTAACTTTATAAATTATTTTGTGATGAAAAAAACATTCTGGATTGTTTTCGCTCTCTTTGTTTACAGCACAAC
>DAIOHI010000303.1:0-3803 GCA_036744815.1 Paludibacteraceae bacterium | reverse complement strand
GAACAAATTATCGTACCCAAAATAGGTCCCAAATAAGGAACAATGTTGGTAATTCCTCCGATAAAAGCCAAAAGCAAAGCGCCTTTTATTCCAAATATCAGAAAACAGACATAGAGAACAATCGTCATTACTACAGTTTTTATCAACATTCCAAGGCAATAATTGGACAGTAAAGATTCTATTTTTAAGGAAATTGAATTTAAATTGTCGCTGTATTTGTCGCTGAAAAACACTTTGACAAAATTCTCGATACGAAAGCCGTCTTTTATAAAGAAAAATGTGATGAAGAAAACAGCAAACAAGCGAAAGAAGAAGGAAGCCATCGAACTGATAAATTGTTCCAAAGTGCTAGATATTGAGGCTAAATCAACAAATTTTTTAATTTGCACAACAGCCATCCCCGTAACGGTTTGATCTTTTTCAAGGATATTGTAATCATGCAAAAACGTGTTTATATCTTCCAAAAATGCACTTAACGATGCGGTCAAGCTATTGTAATCAACATTTTGAAGCACTTTCAATTCCCTTACCAGCGATGGAACAAAGAATAACATCGCGCCCGTTATTACCAATAAAAAAACGACAATAACCAACAAAGCGTTCACGGAATCGGGAATGTGCCACTTTTTTATTCTAATTTTACCGATAAGGTCGAAAAGCGGCTTTCCGATAAGAGTCAAAATAAATGATAAAAATAAAATAAGCACTATATTCGGAAGAAAATAAGCAAAAACAAAAGCCGCAAGAATGGCAGATATTCGAAATAGTAAGTTGTAGTTGATAGTTTTAGCTTTCATAATAATTTAAGTTTGTTTTGAAAAACAATGCGTAAAATTAGGAAACATCGGCATTCGAAGACATTAATATATCTTAAATTTATGTTTTTACAAAGTTTTTGAGCCTCTATTTCGAAAAATATTATCCCTAATTCAAATTTTTCCTGTTTTCGATGTTATATTTTTCCACCTCACACGTTAATAAAAGTGTATGGAGTTAGAGAGATTTACCAAAACGATTTTGCCGCTCGCCGATAAGCTTCGATACCTTGCGATGGATATGCTTCGCAATGGCGACGATGCTGACGACGCTGTACAGGAAACTTTTCTCCGGCTATGGAAAAATCGTTTAGATCTCGACAAGCATCCAAACACGCAAGGATTTGCCGTTGTAACATTAAAAAACATCTGCATCGACCGCATAAGGAAAGATAAATTCGACACTTCGATTGATGCACTGGAATTTTCTCTGAGCGAAGAAGCGACTCCTTATAAAAAAGCGGAATTGAAAGATTCAATTGCCATCGTCAACAAGATAATTGAATCGCTGCCCGAATTGCAACGGACAATTTTAATGATGCGCGACGTGGAAGGTTACGAACTCAGCGAAATAGCGTCCATCACCGGAACGCAGGTAAGCGCGGTAACAACCAACCTTTCGAGAGCACGAAAGCGGGTGCGCGAAACATTTTTACGAATAACAGAAAAACGAAATTAGATCAGATTTACAGAATTTACAAAGCATTTTTTCTTAAACATGTTCATTCTGTAAAAAACAAAACAAAGAATTATGAACCGGATAGACGAATTACTCGAAAAATACTATGCAGGAGAAACTTTGCTCTGCGAAGAAGAGGAGCTTCGAATCTATTTCGAATCGGAGGAAGTGGAAGACTGTCATTTGTCACAGAAGCCGATCTTCGTGTTTTTCAGTGGCAAGCGAGAAGAGCTGACAGAAGAAAAAGTAAGCATTGCTGTGGCAAAAAAACAGACGAGAGCAATTTCCTTAGGTCTTTTCTACCGCGTGGGAATTGCCGCAAGCGCTTTGTTGGTTTTAAGTTTGGGTATTCGAACGCTTTACAATCAAAATAGCTTGTCGCCCGAAAAGTCAATCGTATATATGGACGGAAAACGAATTACCAATCGCCAAATGATGGACGAACAAATAATAAAGTCAATAAACGCCGCGACGGCAAGCGACGAAACGATACTGAACTCTCAGGTAGATATGCTCGAAGATTTTTTGAATTAAATTAGAAATACAAACAAATGAAAAGAAACATTTATATATTAATCATCTCGTGCTTGCTTTTCTCGCTTGGCATCCAAGCTCAAGAGCATCTGCACATCGGCTCGATCTTCGACAAATACGGGAAAGCAAAGGGCGCGACGTTGGTACAGTTGTCGAGGGAGGTCTTATCGCAAGGAAACACGAACATTCAGTTTTACAAAAGTCTGATTGTTCCTGCCAACGAAACCCTGAGGAAAGATATTACCGAAGCCTTGGAAACTGACATAAAAACCAGCGCTACCCTATCCGAATCGCGCAAAATAAGCAGCGACTCGAAAACTTATTTCGAATCGGGAACTTACTTTATCGGTAAAAACAAAAAAGGAGAAAAGGAATACCTTCTTTTTAAGCAAAAGCAAAGCAATATAACCTTGGTTTACCTTCGCGGATATTTCGATCCGGATGAGCTTAGCTCCGAACTGAAAGAACTGAAGAATCTCTTTATATACGTAAACGACAAACGAATTAAATTATAAAACATACAAATACATCATTCTTATGAAAAAAGAAATAAAACTATTTTTTGCCCTGCTGATACTTGGAACAAGCAGCAGCTTTGCCACAAACAATGAAGTAAAAAAAGACAGCATATCGACGAAAGAAAAAATAGAAGACATCATCGAATCGATAAAAGATGGTCAATCGAAAGATTCAGTAATTCGCACAACACGCAGCGAAACCATAGTTGATTCTATTAACGGAATAACCACCACTATCATTACGAAAACCGAAAAGCGCGTGAAATCATCGAAAATTGAAAGCGAAGAAAGTGGAAGCACTATTGTACAAGACGGCGCATCCTACAGTTTGATTTTTTCGTGGAATAAAAAGAAATCGCCGCATTGGGCTGGCTTCGGCATGGGATTTCTGAATTACGACGACACAGGAATTCCAAACGGAGCGGCAATGATGAGCAATTCACTTTACTACTCCCTGAACATAGCCGAAGTAAGCCTCCCTATTTTCTGCAACAACTTTATGTTCGTTAGCGGCATTGGGATGGATTGGCATCGCTATCGCTACGAAGATTCGAACGTAGCTCTTGTGAAAGAAGAAGGTTTTGCTTCTTTTGAAGAGCCTCAGGCTGGTATCAACTATAAAAAGAGTAAACTTAACATCAACTATTTCACCATTCCTCTTTTATTAGAATACCAACTACCGACCCGCAACACGGAGATTTATATTTCGGCAGGAGTAGTTGGATATTTGAAATATGCATCTAACTCGAAGGTGGAATACCTTGTTGATGGCAGCAAACAAAAAAGAAATTTGGGAAAAGATCTAAACATTAATCCGGTTGATTTACGTTACCGGCTGCAAGTAGGTATCGAGAACGTCAGTATCGTCGGCACTTACGCTCCATTCTCCTTATTCCCCGAAGACAAAGGACCGAAACTGAATAGTTATTCCTTAGGAATGCAGTTGGTGTTTTAGAGCTTGTTCGAAACGGTAAAAAAGAAAATGATTATTGCAAAAAATCCCTGCCGACAGAAAGTAAGCAGGGATTTTCCTTTTCATTGTAAACAAACGATATTCTCTTTTACCAAATTTACTTCTTTACTCAAAACAAGACTGATTCTCTATTTTCAGTAAAACGGCTGCAATATTATATATTTATTTTTCAGGCGCTGTAAGAAATCGTAAAAACATCTTATTTTTTACGTTTACTTACACGAGTACAAAAAAAGCGGAGAAAATCCATCTTGTTTTCTCCGCTTTTATCTATCTCCATTTAT
>DAIOHI010000302.1:0-3804 GCA_036744815.1 Paludibacteraceae bacterium | reverse complement strand
ATACAGATGAATCAAGATATTTAATTCACCTGTATTCTGTTTTGATAATTTTCTTAAGCCATTTTTAAGGCTCTTATCAGAACATATAATTCAGCCCGATATAGAATCCTGTATTTCCGTCCTGTTTGTTGAAAGCTTTACCAAAATCAGCAGATATCACAAAGTTTTCGTTCCAACCTATCTTCAAGCCTGCTCCGGCACCGGAATGGAATTTGCCGGATTCATAATCCGTCAGGTGAAGTTCATCTTTTTCGCCATCACTCAATGTAGAAGTAATGGAAGTAATATCAATAGGTTTTAGAATAATTCCTGTGTCGAAAAAGAGGTTTGTGCCGATGTAGAAGTTTTGTTTAAACAACTCGAAACGAACAAATTTATAGCGCAATTCGAAGTTACCGAAAGCCACATCGTGTCCTACAACGCGGTTGCGAAGGACGCCACGGATACTGCTTTTGCCCCCCATTCCTTGATTAGAAGCCGCGGTAAGAAAACTGGTAATGAGTAATGGTTCGGCGTAATAAGGAACTCGACTGTTGCCGATAGTTGCCTGATAATCTAAGCGGTAGGCGAAGGACATATCTTTCATCAAGGTGAAATATTGGCGATGTATCAAGGCGAATTTCGTATGAGGCTTTTCGTTTATAAATCCGGGGGCAGTTTGCAGAACGGCTTCTGTCCAAATACCTTTCATGGGACAGGCGCGTTGATCACGCGAATCGTATTTTGCACCGATTTTAAGATAATTGATGCTTCCGCCTTTTACTTCGTCGGCAGGGATAAGTCCTTTGTCGATATAGCGTTGGTAAAGCGAACCACCTGCGATGCTTCCAAGTCCAAGCTTGCCGGTATTGACTGTATCCATATCGAAATTATAAAAAGTGAATCCGGCTACCCAACCAAAGTTCGACTCTTTGAAATTGCCTTGAAAATCGGCTTTGGCACGGAACATATTCCGTTCGTTTTTATAAAAATGCTTTGTTGATTTTGCTAAGTCGGCATCATAAACGGATTGATAACCGTTGAAGCCGTAAAAGTCGAGCATTTGGTCAGTCAGATAAGTAACATCCACCGTAGTGCGCACCTTTGGTATCAGCTTCTCCGAGTCGTACATCAAGCGGGTGATTCCGGTTCCTTTGGTGTAGCGCGACCATTCTAAATACAAGGAATGATCGTATTTCGGGTAAGCAGAACCGTCGCCATAATGGTAGAGATTGACAAGAGCACCGTATTGAAAGCCTAAATCGGAATCGTAGGTGATGGTAGGCAAAGCTCCGAAAGCAAAACCTTTTTTTGCCTTTTGCTGGGCAAAGAGCGACGATGACAGGAGAATAAACGCTGATGCGAAAATAAGTTTTTTCATACCTGAATATATGGATTGATTTGAGATATTTGTTTTTATCTAATTGCAAAAATACAATTTTTATAATAGACTGTATACTTTATGATAAATTAAACCTAAGCTACTACATTTGGAAAAATCAAAAGGTACATATCTAAGATATGAAACAGGAATAGCAAAATATTGTGTCAATAAGCAAAACATTTTCTCCTTCTTATTTGTTAAAAAAGAAAATAATTTAACATAAAATAGTATGAAACAAAAATTACTTATCCATTATCCGTCTTTCTTCAAAAATTTAGGCTTGAAGAGCAGAATTGTAGCACTATTGTTGCTTGTGTTTTTCACTGGTTTATTTCCCTATGAAAGCATAAATGCTCAAACGGGGACTGTAGTATTCAGTAATCCGAATACAATTAATATCGGAACAGTGTTGCACGATGGAACATATTCTAATGATATTGAGGGAATACAATTAAATATTTTTGGAGCAATGACGCTGAGTCAGGCTGTAAACAGAACACCATATGGAAGTTTTGCATTTCTTACTATTTCCGATGTTGGCTTGGACTATCCTGTTTTTGTTCCTATTGACGCAACTTCCGGTACTTCTTCAATTGATGATATTACGCTCCCCCGTATATTGGTGATAATGAGTCACGACGGTAGTCAGTTTAATTTTAAAAGTATTTATGTGGGCGATTATATCGACAGTAACAATCCTATTAAATTTGAGGGATTTCGGGACGGATTATCAACAGGTTCGGTAGTATTGGCTATTGGAGTGATGAATAATTATCAAAAAACATTTGATTCGACCAATGGATTGACAGCCTCTATTTTTCAGAATGTAGACGAAGTACGAATTACAAATCAAAATGGAGGAGATATGGTTTATGGCTTATATGCCGGCTTCAATCGTATCGACATAGGTCCGGCAGTAGTGCCATCTACTCTAACTGTTAGCACAGTAGCTGCTTCGGGGCTTACTGCCACTTCGGCAACGCTTGGTGGAAATATAACCAACGACGGGGGTGCTTCGATCTCCGAACGGGGCGTAGTATATTCCACAACAGACAATACTCCGACTATTGCAGAAGGAGCTTCTAAAGTGGCTATTGGTTCCGGGACTGGAGTTTTCAGCCATACTATTACGGGACTTAGCTCAAGCACCACTTATTATTATGCTGCTTATGCTATCAATTCGGCAGGGACAAGCTATGGCAGCGTTGAAACATTTACCACAACTTTATCTTCATCCTGTATGAAGTTGACAGTTGATGATATGCCATTAGATGGAGATGGATACGGAAATGGCGTAAGTGCATTTTACAAACTATATAGTGGTGTTAATGTTAAGTTGACTCCCGCTGAAAACTCAAGCAATTACGTTGGCATGGTAGATAGTAGCGAACCTGGACTTAATTTCAATGGACTTTACCCATATAGCGGTACTGAAAGCGAAACAGAGATTAGCATATCAATTCCCGGTTACAGCTTCGATTTAAATTCATTCTCATATCTTATCGGAAATGCTATCAGTTATTTGGATATTACATTAACTTTTGTAGACGGGGCAACCGATACAAAAAGATATCCTATGTTGAGCAGCGTTGAAACCGTGGGAAACTTCACCACATTTACTACTCCGGCTAATGATGTGACAAATGTCAAATTTGTTTCCGATAATTATATGCTTTATAACGATTTTTGCATTGACGATATAAAAGCTTTTACTCCAACGAGTCTGCAAGAGCAAACAGTTTTTACTGTGCATTCTTATCCTAACCCTACAAGCGCTATGCTTTATATAAATAACGGATCAGAGGATAGCGAAATATCAGTATATAGCTTACAAGGCAAGCGTCTGCTACAAACAACAGGCAACAAGATAGATATGTCGGCATTGGTAAAAGGCATATATGTACTAGATGTGAACGGAGCAAAAGCAAAAGTAGTGAAAGAATAAAATATCTTCTGTCTGGTGAAGGCTGTTGTTAGTCAGGAAACTCGCATTAGCTTTTACAATCGTGTTACCCATCTGATAAACGGAGGATAACACGATTGCTTTTTTAGGTAAAATGAAACAGCTTCTAAAGAAGAAAGGTAATATCTATTTCAATTATACCCGATAATTTCTTTTTCAGCCATTTACGCAGCGGTTCGTCGTATATTTTCAGATAGAAATGACGGCTACGCCTCTTAGTCCGTCGAGTATCTGATAATGCGGTTTCGATTTGATTGGCGAATGATAATTCATTAAAGTGATTGTTTCCGATTATTATTATAAGTGCTACTTTTTTGAATTGACAAAAATACAATAATTATCGAATCGGAGATATGATTTATTACTCGAATAATAAAGAATGTAGAGCATAATGATTAGAGTGTAGAGTATAGCGATTAGAGTTTAGATCGAATACAAATGAGTTTAGATTGCACACTAATTAGTTTAGTGCGCATGC
>DAIOHI010000301.1:0-3814 GCA_036744815.1 Paludibacteraceae bacterium | reverse complement strand
CTCTATCTTTCAATGCTGTTTTTTTTGTGTCGTCGGGTTCATCGCGTTCGCAGGATGTAAAAAAGAGGGTACTAAAGACAGATAGGATAATTACTAAAAAGATTTTTTTCATGTTACTTGTTTTTTTTATAACAAAGAGCTAAAAATAAAGACATCTGACTTTTCTTAATTTATGCTCTTCGGGTGATTGCATCCGATAAAGAATAGCCCCATATTTGATCCTCACATACGAGGCTATTCACTATTCACATAGCCGGCTATTCGACATCCGCATACGAGGCTATGCGGATGTTGAATAGGGAGCTATACCGTAAGCACATAATCGAATACATAAATGCGCGGCTCTTTCAGCAACTGCGTAGAATTCGAGAACTGTGTCGTAATGCTTAATTTATAATCGCCTTCGGGCAGTGAAGCGGGTACAATAAAGGTTATGCGCGAAGGATCGTTCTGGGTTATCATATTGTGCGCGATGCGTGTTAGCTTGCCGTCGGCTTCGTTGCTGAGCGTGATGCCGCAATCGGGATGGTCGCCCGCTATTTTTATCTTAGTACCTGTGAGGTTAACACCTCCTCCGGGTGTGAGGCGGGCATTTTCTTCACCCGATGCCACATCCATAACCGTATTGATAATCGCGCCTACCGTTGCCATGCCGCGCACATTAACCATTACCTTTTTAATTAGACTGCGCAGTGCCGATGTAGGCGTAGCTTTAATAGTCAGGCTGTGCCGCGAGCTATCCCACTGGGCATTGTCGCCAACAAATACGCCTTCGACACCTAGACTGTAGTAGCCTAAACCGAACTCTACCGACGCGCCGTTTGCCACCTGCTCCATAGCAATATCGCGCAGTATTTCGTGCGACGAGCGAAGGGTTACCGCATTGAGGTCGGTACGCCGACTGACGGCTATCGCTACCAAATCGTCCAACTTAAGGGATTTTGTCTTCAAAACGCGACCGCTGCGGTCGTCCTTGCGTTCGGTAATAGACAGATCGTAAAGTTCTACAATAACTGAGTTTTTTTCTTCTGTTGCCATAACTTTTGAATTTAGTAGTTAAATGTTTAGAAAATTAATGTCCGGTATTTTTGTAAACTATTTTAAAAGCCGCCCCCGGAAAATTCCGAAGGGACAGGCTTCAAGCAGAGATTGCATACCAAATTTACAATCAATTGCTAACGGATATTAGTAAACAGGAAAAAACAGATTTTTTATATTTTAGCCTTTAGCGCAAGTCTCTACTTGTGCCTTATTTACCAAAAATGTGTGTTCAGCTGAAAAGTTGAAATTAAAAAATCGATGCAACTACATGTATCGGTTGAATTCTAATCTGCCACATAGACATCTTTGTAACATAGCTTACCTTCTTTATTGTAATAATACTTTCGAATTATTTTTCCTCCAAAAATTTGCTGCATTTCTTTGCGACTAAGTTCTTTTATTGTGTTTTTTAAAGTTTCCATAGCGTTTTAGTTCTTTTATTATTAGCGATTTATTAGTTTCACAGATGCAAAACTGTAAAAACAAAACCAAAACCAAGGTTAACAGAAGGTTATATAACAAGGCACAAAATGTTATATAACATCTTAACCTTGCTAAACTGTTAATTGACAAACAAATACCATCCATGCTTTATCTGTATACAGGAGCTTTGTTAACAATGCTCACGAATTCTCATTAACATAGGAGTCTAAAACTGCGCTTTTGTACTGATTGTCAGACGATATATTATGTTAATATAAAAACACAGCTAATGTTAATGTAAACCGGAAAAAAAATCTATCTTTGCTTCGAATGAAAAAAAATGGATATATAAGAGCATTTAGCATCACAGCTATAATTCTTGTTTCTATACTGCAAGGTTTGTGGCTATATTACACATATTCTATTGTAAAAGAACAAATGGAAGCGTACATTAATGATGTTTTTAAAGAATCATCTTATAAAGAACTAAAAGAGATTTGTTTCTTGAATCAGAAGAACTTGTGATAGGAAGTATGGAAATAGATCGAGAAGAATCGCCCGATGTGGATTTTAATTTAGTTCTTCAGGAGTTTTTGCACAAACATCAACTAAAAGTGTCGTTATACAATTTAGATTCTATTTTCTCTCAACTCATTTTAGCTAAAAACATCAAAGGCGATTTTATTATTCAACACATCGACCTAAAAAACGATAGTATTATTGAAACGACAAATAAAATAGGAGGTTATCCATCCGGAATTATAAAATCGGAAATTATTCCTACACGAATGGATAAAAGTGAGGGTGTACAAGTATTACTTGTTTCTCCCTATCGCAGTATTTTCCTGCAAATGCTTGCTATCCTTTTTTTATCGGTAGTGCTTATCCTTTTTGTGTTCTATGCTTTGTTCTATCAGATGACAAGCCTTATAAAAGAAAAACATCTGCGGCAGTTGCATCGTGATTTCACTCATGCTCTTACACACGACATGGCAACGCCTCTGCAAACCATAGCTCAGGTAAATAAGCTGCTTGCTAACGAAAAACTCTACGACAATTCTGAAAAACGAAGAAAATACATCGATATTGCCGAACAGCAAATACTCAACCTACAAGCTCTGACAGATAGAATACTGAGCGTAGCAAGGGCAGAAAAATCAGCATTGGAAACAAATCTGTCAGAAGTAAATCCTAAGAAGATTATAATGCCATTGGTAGATAAATTCAAAATACAGGCAAAAAAGCCGCTAAGCTTCAATCTTTCTTTCTCTCCCGACGAAATAAAACTCCATGTCGATGCGTTATTGTTTTCAAATGCTGTCAGTAACTTGATAGATAATTCATTAAAATATTCGGGTGAAGCAGTTAAAATAGATATTCGCAGCGAAGAAAGAAACGGAGATGTCTTTATTTACATCAAAGATAATGGCTATGGTATATCCGAAAAAGATCAGTCCAAGATATTCCTTAGTTTTGAACGCGGTAAAGCCGTTTCACGAAACGAAGCAAAAGGTTTTGGAATTGGACTCAACTATGTAAAAGCTGTAATGGATGCTCACGGAGGCAGAGTCAGCTTGTTCAGCGAAGAAGGAAAAGGCTCCGAATTTGTACTCTTCTTTCCTGCAAAGAAAGAAATATGATTTGTAAAGAAAATACTAAACATAAGACCTCAAAACGATATGATAAAACTACTGTTAATTGAAGACGATGAAGCTTGTGCCTATGCTTTGCAAGGTGGATTGGAATTGCTGGATGCCTATGATATCAAGTCGGCAGAAAATGGCAGAGAAGGCTTGGAAATATTCAACAGCTTCTCACCCGATGTACTCGTTACCGATATAGAAATGCCCGAAATGGATGGTTATGAGTTGGTAAAACAAATCCGCAAAAAAGATAAATCCGTTATTATCATCATGGAGTCGGGTAAAACGATGCCTAAAGATGTGTTGAAAGGCTACGAATTGGGTGTAGATGATTATATAAAGAAACCTTTTGTGGCAGAAGAACTGCATGCCCATATACAAGCCATAGTAAAACGCTCGCAACAAAGCAGCAGAAGTTCAGTTGAAGATTCGTTCTATCTTCATATCGGCAACTACAAACTGGACAGCAAAGAAGACACACTGGAATTGCGAGCTCAAAAACAGAAACTGACTAAACGCGAAGCAGGCATATTAAAACTGCTTTACGAAAATAAAAACACTCTTGTGTCCCGTGATAAAATACTGAACGCTTTTTGGAAAGAAGAGGAAGCGAATCATTTTCACTCACGCAGCTTGGACGTTTTTATCTCCAAACTGCGTAAATATCTTTCGCAAGATTCGAATATAAAAATCACATCGGTTAAGGG
>DAIOHI010000300.1:0-3828 GCA_036744815.1 Paludibacteraceae bacterium | reverse complement strand
AAATTCCAATAGCGATAACAACTTCTTTTCCAACGTAGTCGCTTAAATCGAAATGAAAATCAGCATAGTTCCCCGAGGCGTAAGTTTGATTTGTTCCAATTTTTACCGCTGTTGGTGTTGTGGCGGAAAGATCAACTACTTGGACACCAAAATAAGCCGGAGCTTCGGTCGTAGCATCATGTGTACGAATTCTTAACGACATAATATTATTGTCCGCCGTAATTTTTTTACTTCCATATACGAAGGAATCGAAATTATCCAAATCAGCAGGATTTGTTCTCTCCGCTCCATCGTTTCTATTCCTAAGAGTTGTTCCTTCGTTTTGTTCCTCCCAATTACCAACAAAATTTAAAGAAGCCATATAATCGGTTGACCAATCCCAACGTGCATAAGAATCACTTCCACCTCCATTACGTCCACCTCTGTATTCGTTGTAATACCATTTATCCGCATTTACCAAATCCGAAACTTCAAGATTAGGAAGGATTTGAACTGCGTCGTTATTTATCTTTTTTTCTGCCCACAAAGGAAAGGACAATACGGAAACAAGAGTTAGCATCACTGTTTTATAGAACAATGATTTTACTTTTTTTGAAAATTGTTGTGTTTTTATCATACAAGGTAAATTTAGAAGTTTGTCTGTTTTCTTGTTATTATCATATCAATTCTCGTTACAAAATTTTGTAACGAGAATTGATAACTAATAGTTTAATTTAAGTTTATGCTATAAAAAGCCATTTTGTTTTCATCGGAATTTGACTCTCCCTTATGAACGCTCACTGCGATAACTACATTGTTTCCATTGAATTGAGACAAATCATAAACGAAAGAAGCATATGCATCCGGATCACCAGAACCACCGTCACCGTGTTTGAATTTCCAGCAACCGTTTTCAGCAGCAGAGGCATCTTGAGCTGTATTTGATTTTGGTGATAAATAGGAAACTGTGCCATCTTCTTTTATTGCCGTAACTTTAAAGAAAGTGTAATTTTCGCCAAAGGTGCGGGTATTCAAAGTCATTTCATCATTGCTCGATGTAATGGCAAATTTTGCATACAAATACGCTTCTGGAGTTTCTGTGTCAATTGAAGCATCGCCTCGTGTTTTAATAAGATAACCTTCAGATGGGAATACTTCCGGGTCTTTATTCAGAGGAACGAAAGACCATTCGGAGGCGATGTGGTTCACAGTTCTCCATGAGCGGTAAGCTTCTTGATAACTGTCGCGGCTACCGCTTACAGGACTGATTCCGGTAAAGGACGTTTTTGTCTGAGGCATTGTAGATCGTAGCATTTCTTGTGTTAATTTCCAACCGCTTAATTCCGACGGTTCCGTTCCAGGCAACCAGTTCCATTCCACAACTTTTTGATGAGCAAAACGGATAGCACGTAAAACAAGTTGTTTGTAATAATCGCCTGTTTCTTTACGATAAATACCTACGGCAATAATTACTTCTTTACCAACATAAGCGCTCAAGTCGAAATCGAAGTCAGCATAATCTTCCGAAGCATAAGTTTTGTTTTCACCAATTTTCACAGCACTAGGATTTGCAGCAGAAAGGTCAACAACTTGAACTCCGAAATAAGCAGGAGCATCTTCGGTTGCACTATGTGTGCGAACTCTTAGAGATAGTATTTTGTTGTCGTCAGTTATTTTTTTACTTCCATACACATAAGAATCGAAGGCATCCAAATTAGCCGGATTGCTTTGTTGAGCACTTCCATTTTGGATTTGTAAAGTTGTTCCTTCATTTTGTTCTTCCCATGCTCCTTGGAAATCAAGTGCAGCCATATAGTCAGTTGACCAATCCCAATGTGGATAAGAATCTCCATTACGTCCGCCTCTATACTCGTTGTAATACCATTTATCGGCATTTGCCAAATCTTCGGCTACAAGTCCGGGTAGAATTTCATTTCCTCCCATACGAACATCTAATGCAGCAATGCCGTCTTCGTCAAAGCTTGCAGCAACAACTGTTCTGCTGATGGATGTATAACCGGATTTTGAGAAAGTTACAGTATAATCACTAACGGGGAGGTTTTTTAAGGTATAAGTTCCGTCATCGGCACTTGTGGTAGTCGTGTTTTCATTGATGCTAACCGTAACACCTGCTAAAGGAGCATCTCCATTGAGCGCATCGATAATTTTACCGGTAATCTTCGCATTTGCAGTAACCATCGAAATGTTAATGGTTGCTACTTTAGTAGAAGCATCAAACTTACTTTCTGCAATGGTTGCGCTTGTTGTTTGATAACCATCTTTAGAGAAAGTGATTACGTGAGATTCAATGGAAACATTTTCGAAAGTATATGTTCCATTTGATCCGGTAGTCACAGTTCCTTCTACTCCCGATATAGCAACGGTAACATCGGCTATAGGCATTCCTATTTCATCAGAAACAGTACCTACAACGCTTCCTACTTTTGTTACAATATCATCTTCATTTTTACAGGAATTTACCATTAAAATTAATCCTGCAAACAAAACTAACATGGGAAAAAATCGCATCTTTTTTGTTGTTTTCATAAGTAATTTAAATTAAAGTTATATTAATATATTGTTTTAGAATAGCCATATTATAATATTGTGAATGGATTTTTAATTGCGGGTTTCAAATGTATATATCCAAGATTATTTTTCGGATTAAAAACCGGTTATATTGAATATATATATTATTAATCCTCGCGTATAAAATTAATTATCAGCACTTATCGAGTTCAATTCATTTACGAATGAATATGGAGCATCTGAGTTTTTGATGCCTCTTGTTTTATTCGGATTGTTCGATAAAATGAATTCGATTGTTCCTCCATTAAGAAATGTATCGTGAGTAAAGTAATTTTTTGAATATGCTTTTTTATTCACTTTTACAGTTTCGACGTATCTCTTATCTGAAGCATTGTTTTTGCTGTTAATGTTCAGTTTCTTTCCGTTTTCCAGATTTATTGTTACCGAATTAAATAATGGAGAACCTATTATGTATTGATCCGTTCCCGGACAAACCGGATAAAATCCCATTGCTGAGAAAACGTACCAAGCTGATGTTTGTCCATTATCTTCATCTCCGCAATATCCGTCAGGCGTAGGTTTATATAATTTATCCATCACTTCGCGAATCCAATATTGAGCTTTCCATGGTTCGGAAGAATAATTATATAAATAAATCATATGTTGTATCGGCTGATTTCCATGAGCATAATTACCCATATTTACGATTTGCATTTCGCGGATTTCATGAATTACTTGTCCATAATAGCTTTCATCAAATAATGGCGGAACGTTAAAAATAGAATCCATCATTCTATTGAAATCATTTTTGCCTCCCATTAAATTGATCAATCCTTGCGGATCGTGAAAAACAGACCAAGTGTAATGCCAGCTATTTCCTTCTGTGAAAGCGTCGCCCCATTTCAAAGGATTGAAAGGAGATTGGAAGTTTCCGTCCTGATTGCGTCCTCTCATTAATTTATGAGAAGAGTCAAATAAATTTTTATAATTCATTGCTCTTTGCGCATAAATGCCTATTTCGCTTTCCGGTTTGCCAAGCGCTTGTCCCAATTTATAAATACACCAATCATTATAAGCATATTCAAGAGTTCGAGCTGCATTTTCATTTATATTCACATTATAAGGAATATAGCCCAAAGTGTTGTAGTATTGATAGCCCAATCGCCCTGTAGATCCCACTGTGGGATGTGCTGCGTTCGCTCCGTGTTTTACAGCTTCCCAAAGGGTTTCGATGTCGTATCCTTTTAAACCTTTTAAATAAGCGTCGGCAACTACCGAAGCTGAATTATTTCCAACCATACAATCTCTGTGTCCGGGACT
>DAIOHI010000299.1:0-3834 GCA_036744815.1 Paludibacteraceae bacterium | reverse complement strand
TTCTTATAATTCGGCGAATACTTCAATCCCACATAAGCATTCATCATATTAATACCCGAATTTGGCTGCACGACACTTCCGTTCGAAACGTGATTCCAAGCATAATCCGCAGTCAGACTGAAACCCTGCGTTATTGGCACTTCGAGATTGCCTCCAAAGGCAAGAAAAACATTCAAAGCCGAGCCAATGGCGGCATTGGCTGCATTCGCTTCTCCATTGGCTCCGTTCAGCGTTCCTTCCAAATGAGGCGCGTTTCCATAATATTTTGTAATATAAGACAAGCCCGCTCCCGGACGCATATTTATCGAAAAAAAATCTGTTCTTATTATCGGAATTTGCATATAAGGATAAAGCGCAAAGATATTGCCCAAAGATTCGGGATTGCTCAAAGCGATGTAAGTAAAAGACGCGCCTATCCTAGGGAAATTCAAATACTGATGCCATGGTTTTTCTCCCGCCGTTTGCGCTTCAACACTTAACGAAACTCCTTGCGACGGACCTTTTACCAAGTTTTCGAGGTGCTTGTTGTGCTTCATTATAATGCCTTGCAAATACTCGGCTTTAATGCTGTAATTGTCGTAGGTTTGCGAGTGCAAAAAGAATATGCAAAACTGCACAAAACACAAAGCTATCATTTTTTTCATAATCGGGAATGACTTAAATATGAGTTTTTTTGACTACTTTTGATCTTGCAAATTTACAAATATTCTTTTATCTTCAATCTTTACTTCTTTTAATCTAATAAAGATGTTTTCAATATTCCGTAAAGAATTAAGTAGTTTTTTCAGCAACGCTACCGGTTACATTGTTATCGGTATTTTTTTATTGCTTACAGGTCTATTCCTTTGGGTTATACCCGGCGAATTTAACATCCTAAACAATGGATACGCAAACCTGGACAGCTTGTTTGTTTTGGCGCCCTGGTTGTTTCTCTTTCTTTGTCCGGCGGTGAGTATGCGGCTTTTTGCCGAAGAAAAACAAACCGGAACTTGGGAATTACTTATCACAAAACCCTTGGGAAGATGGCAGCTCGTTTTAGGGAAATATTTTGCAGGATGGGTTTTGGTAATATTGGCTCTGCTTCCTACTATCCTTTATTATTGGTCAGTGGCTTACATTGCCGAGCCAGCAGGTAATGTCGATTCAGGTGCATTTTGGGGTTCATTTATCGGACTCTTGCTTTTGGCAGCCGTTTACATATCCATCGGCACATTTGCCTCCTCCTTATCGAAAAACCAAATCGTAGCCTTTATTTTGGCTCTGATACTTTGCTTTTTCTTTTATTACGGATTCGATATTCTTTCGTCTTTTTTCAGCAGCGGGCAAACAATTTTAAACTTACGCTTGTTTGGAATTTACGAACATTATAAATCAATAAGCCGGGGCGTTGTCGATTCGCGCGATTTGGCTTATTTCTTACTGGTTATTTCTATCTTTTTATCGCTTACAAACTATAGAATCAAAAAAAGCAGATAGAAACAGCCGCTCTTTTAAAAACAATTATGAAAACAAAACCATTAATATTGATCACGAACGACGACGGAGTCGATTCGGAAGGAATTTTAGTATTAACCAAATTGATGATGCAATTGGGCGACGTGGTCGTATTTGCTCCCGACGGACCACGTTCAGGACAGTCGAATGCCATTACGGTAACGCAGCCCATCCGCTTCACAAAAATTCAGGAACGCAAAGGCTTGATACGCTATTCCTGCAACGGAACTCCCACCGACTGCGTTAAGCTGGCATTGAACGAAGTATTGGAACGGAAACCCGATCTCTTGGTTTCGGGCATCAATCACGGATTGAACTCGGCGATAAATGTTATTTATTCAGGCACGATGGGAGCCGTATTCGAAGGATGCGAAAACGGATTGCTGTCCATTGGATTTTCGATCGACGACCACAGTGCAAAACCCGATTTTTCGACTTTCGAAGCCTACATCCTTGACATCACGCGCCGCACATTGGAAAACAAACTTCCTTATGGCATTTGCCTTAATGTAAACGCGCCGAAAAAGGAAATAAAAGGCATAAAAATTGCACGTCAAACGCGGGGCTACTGGACAAAAGAATTCGAACGCCGCAACGATCCGCGCGGAGGATTCTATTTCTGGATGACGGGCTATTTCCAAAACGAAGAACCCAATGCCAAAGACAGCGACGAATGGGCGCTGAAAAACAACTACATTTCCATCGTACCCACAAAAATAGATATGACCGCCTACGAGGAATTAAACACTTTAAGAGATTGGGGATTTTAATCCCCTTTCTTTTTAAACCAGAGAAAGACGCCTCAACTCGGGCTGAGTTAAGGCAAAAATATTCCTGAAAATATTCTATAAAGAAGATACCGACTTAAAACTATCTTTATTTGAATTATATTCTCCCTTCCTTTTAAAACATATATTTTCATACACACAGAACATATTTCATAATACGCAATTAGGGTTAAAAAAAATAAAAAGAGCATTCTTCTACAATCAAAAACCATTTTCATGTTATAAAACATATAAAACGGAATACTTTGCTCCAAAAAAATTTATACATTGCAAATCCTTTTTTACACAGAATTTGAAAACGTTATAAATTAATCAATAAATCTTTAAATACAGGAATATTATGAAAGTGTATCAAGCAAATGAAATTAAGAACATCTCTGTATTGGGAAGTTCGGGCTCTGGGAAAACCACTCTCGCTGAAGCAATGCTTTTCGAGAGTGGGCTTATAAAACGTAGAGGCAGTATTGACGGTAAAAACACCGTTTGTGATTATTTTCCGGTTGAAAAAGAATATGGATATTCCGTCTTTTCAACCTTGTTTTCTTTTGAGTGGAAGGATAAAATGATGAATTTCATCGACTGTGCCGGTTCCGACGACTTTGTGGGAGGCGTTATCTCCGCACTCAATGTTACCGACATGGCTCTGATGCTTATCAACGGAACCAGCGGCGTGGAAGTTGGCACGATCAATCAATTCCGCTACACCGAAAAACTACACAAACCCCTACTCTTCTTGGTCAACCACCTCGACCACGAAAAGTCGGATTACGAAAACACCCTTACCAACCTGAAAGAAATGTATGGCAACAAAGTTATTGCCGTGCAATATCCTGTGGGAAGCGGCGCGTCTTTTAGCGGAATAGTAGATGTATTGAAACAAAAAATGTATCAATGGAAGCCCGATGCAAGCGCTCCCGAAGTATTGGAAATACCTGACAGCGAAAAAGAACGTGCCGGCGAACTTTACCAAGCATTGTTGGAAGCTGCTGCGGAAAACGACGAAGGCTTGATGGAAAAATACTTCGACCAAGGCACACTTAGCGAAGAAGAAATGCGCGACGGACTACAAAAAGGAATGATGTCACGTGGCTTATTCCCCGTATTCTGCTGCTCTGCTGAGAAAAACATGGCAGTTCACCGCGTGATGAACTTCCTCTCCTTAGTAGCACCTTCGCCCGACCAAATGCCAAATCCTGCTAATTCGCAAGGCGAAGAAGTAGCACCAAAGCCAAATGCGGCGACAAGTTTATTTTTCTTTAAAACAACCGTTGAACAACATATCGGAGAAGTTTCCTACTTCAAAGTTATGTCCGGAAAACTAAAAGAAGGTGATGATTTGACTAATGCCAATCGCGGTTCGAAAGAACGTTTGGCACAACTTTACAAAGCTGCCGGACAATTACGGACTAAAGTTGAAGAACTTTCTGCCGGAGATATCGGTATCGCCGTTAAACTGAAAGATGTTTACACCGGAAACACACTGAACGCTAAAGGTTCGGAAAACATTTTCGATTTTATAAAATATCCGGAACCACGCTATCGCAGAGCAATA
>DAIOHI010000298.1:0-3840 GCA_036744815.1 Paludibacteraceae bacterium | reverse complement strand
TGACATTGTTCGATAACAAAAAAGATTTAATAAATAAAAAAATAACATCTGAAATTTGTGTTCATCATCTTTGGTTTTCGGATAAAGATTACGAAAAATACGGAAATCGGATAAAATGGAATCCCTCCATAAAAGCGGAAACAGATCGTGAAGCTCTGATAAAAGCCATTGTAGAGAATACGGCTGACGTCGTTGCGACCGATCATGCGCCACACTCGTGGAGCGAAAAAGAAGGTTCCGCATTAACTGCCGCTTCGGGCGGACCGCTTGTGCAACACTCCTTAGTCGCGATGTTGCAATTGGCAAAAAAGGGCAATTTCACAACTGAAAAAGTAGTGGAAAAGATGTGTCACGCTCCCGCCCTACTGTTTCGTGTGGAAAAACGAGGATTTATCCGCAAAGGCTATTTTGCCGATTTAGTGCTCGTCGATCCAAATAAAAAATGGACAGTGACGAAAGATAACATTTTGTCGAAATGCGGATGGTCGCCATTCGAAGGGCAAACTTTCGATACGAAAGTCGAAAAAACATGGGTGAACGGACAAAAAGTATTCGAAAATGACATTATTAATGAAAAAATAAGAGGGCAACGACTTCTATTCGAATATAATTCGTAGTGATTTTATTGAAGCTAAAAACTCGTTAATCTTTTGAACTTTACAAACTTTCAGCGATTTTGTTTTTTTATTACCAAATTAATTAAGTAACTTTGCAAGCTCAAATTTTCAACATGAAGAAGTATTTTTATTTTCTTTTACTTGTTGTTTTAACATCGTGCGGACAATATCAAAAACTGCTAAAAAGCACCGATGCGGAACTGAAATACAATAAAGCCATCGAATATTTCGATAAAGGTGATTTCATGCGCGCTCAAACATTGTTCGATGACGTTGCGTTTTATTATAAAGGGACAGAACGCTCCGAGTTAGTTCTGAACTATTTAGCTCGTTCCTATATGGGACAGAAGGATTATTATTCGGCAAGCGAATATTATAAAACTTATGTAAGAACTTATCCGAAGGGAAAGTTTACGGCAGAGTCCAAATATATGATTGGTTACTGCGCTTATCTTGAGTCGCCCGATGCTCGTTTGGATCAAGAATCGACACGAAAAGCAATTATGGCGCTTCAAGAATTTATTGATATTTATCCCGACAACGAACGCGTTGCGGAAGCCGTAAAACTAATGGAAGAGATGTACGATAAGTTGGCTTATAAAGGCTTATTGAATGCGAAACTCTATTATAATTTGGGGAATTATTTGGGGAATAATTACGAATCGGCAATTATATCAGCTCAAAATACTTTAAAAAATTATCCTTCGACCAAATATCGCGAAGACTTGTCTTTCATTATATTAGACTCAAAATACACATTGGCAACGCAAAGTTATGAAGAAAAAATAATAGATCGTTACCGCGATACGCTTGACGAGTATTATAGTTTTGTCAATGAGTTTCCCGAAGGAAAATATAAAAAACAAGCAGAGAAAATTCTCAGAGAATCGAAAAAAGTAGTAAAAGAATAAATATATATCGTTTAAATTTATGGATTTAAAAAAGACAAATGCGCCTTTAAGCACTATTACACGCGATATGAATACGCTTAGTGCCCAAGTAGGCAATGAATACGAAACTGTTGCTATTATTGGCAAAAGAGCCAATCAAATAAGTGTTGAATTGAAATCGGAATTGGAAAAGAAACTGCAAGATTTTGCATCTTACACCGACAACATGGAAGAAGTATTCGAAAATAGAGAACAAATCGAAATATCTCGTTTTTACGAAAAACTTCCAAAACCAACATTGATTGCGACGCAAGAATTTATTGAAGATAGAGTGTATTATCGCAATCCGATTAAAGATAAATTGAAATAAACACTAATTTTTCAAATCGTTAAAAAATGAACAAAAGGACATTATGCTACAAGTATCGGCATAATGTTTTTTTGTTTTATGCCCGGAAGATAAATAACTTATTCAACATTTCAAATCGAAACACAAGCTATAGCTTACCTAGCTGATCGAATAAAGACTTTAAAACCATGAGTTTTCGTAAAAAATCATTAATTTTGCGTAATTCACAAAACTGAAAATATGAAGACATTTTTAAAATTAAGCATTATCATGGCAATAGCTGTATTAACCGCATCTTGTACTAACAAAAAAACGGAAGAAAATAACCAGACAGTTATCGGAAAACAGCAAATTCAAGTAAAAGACGGACGTATGACTCCTGAAATACTTTGGGCTTTCGGGCGCATGGGAGGCGTAGAAGTTTCTCCCGACGGAAGTAAAATCTCGTATCGTGTTTCTTATTACAGCATCGAAGAAAACAAAAGTAACTCCGAACTTTTTGTGATGAATATTGACGGTTCGGATAAAAAACAAATAACAAAAACAGCCGTACGCGAATCAGCGGCAAAATGGATGAGCGACAGCAAGCATTTGGCTTTTCTATCTTCGGAAAGCGGAAGTGCTCAAGTGTGGACGATGAAATACGATGGAAGCAACCGCCGTCAATTTACCGATATTGAAGGCGGAATCCTCGATTTTAATTTTTCGCCCGACGAAAAAAAGCTTCTGTATATCGCTGAAGTAAAATACGGTGAACGCACAGTTGATGTTTATCCCGATCTTCCTAAATCGAGCGGAATTATTGTAAATGATTTGATGTACAAACATTGGGATGAATGGACGGAAACTGTTCCGCATCCTTTTGTGGCGGATGTCGAAAACGGAAAATTAGAAAACGTACGCGACATTCTTGATGGCGAACCCTACGAGAGTCCAATGAAACCCTTCGGCGGCATTGAGCAATTAGCTTGGAGTCCCGACGGAAAAACAATCGCCTACACTTGCCGTAAAAAAACGGGAAAAGAATATGCGATTTCTACCAATTCGGACATTTATTTTCATACTATAGCAACAGGTGAATCGGAAAATAAAACCGAAGGCATGATGGGTTACGATCAAAATCCGAAATTCTCGCCCGACGGGAAATGGCTTATTTGGGAAAGCATGGAGCGCGATGGTTACGAAGCTGATAAAAATCGTTTATTCCTAATGAATATTGAAACTGGGGAGAAGAAAGATATTTCAGATAAATTTGATCAAAATGTGGAAGGAACTGCATGGACTGCCGACAGTAAATCTATTTATTTTTTAAGCTGTTGGCATGCTGTGACACAAATTTACCGTGCGGATATCGCCGGAGATTCAATTGCTAAAATCACTTCCGGAACGCACGATTATGCATCGATAATCCCTACCAAAGACGTATTGATTGGAATGAAGCACTCGATGAGCAAACCCGACGAAATTTACGCCATTAATCCTCAAACAGGTGAAGAAAAAGAGCTTTCATTCGAAAATAAAGATATTCTCGACCAACTTGAAATGGGAAAAGTGGAAGAACGCTGGATAACAACCACCGACAATAAACAAATGTTGGTTTGGGTGGTTTATCCTCCGAAATTCGATGCGAACAAGAAATATCCAACTTTACTTTATTGCCAAGGCGGACCGCAATCGACTGTGAGTCAATTTTGGTCTTACCGCTGGAATTTGCAATTGATGGCAGCAAACGATTATATTATTGTTGCTCCGAATCGTCGTGGTTTGCCCGGCTTCGGACAAGAATGGCTCGAACAAATCAGCGGCGACTACGGCGGACAAAACATGAAAGATTATCTGACGGCAATTGATGAAGTATCGAAAGAAGCATTCGTTGATAAAGATCGCTTGGGCTGTGTCGGTGCAAGTTATGGCGGTTTTTCCGTGTTTTGGCTTGCCGGACATCACGACAAACGCTTCAAGGCTTTTATTGCTCACGATGGCA
>DAIOHI010000297.1:0-3857 GCA_036744815.1 Paludibacteraceae bacterium | reverse complement strand
AGGAGCTTTGAGCGTTTCGAAAAAGCTTTTTGTAAAAAAAATGCAATCGGATAAAAAAACGATAATTCCGATCGAACAAACCGAATTGAAAACAGGCGATAAAATCATTACCCGATTGGTGGTAACAAGCGATAGAGATTTAGAATTTGTCGCATTGAAAGACTTGCGCGCTTCCTGCCTCGAACCAACCGAACAAAGTTCCGGATACGTTTGGCGCGAAGGAACAGCGTATTACAAAACAACGAAAGACGCTTCCACGCAATTTTTCTTCTCATTCTTAGCGAAGGGAACCTATGTTTTCGAATACGAAGCCTGGGTAAATGCAAGTGGCGAATACACAAGCGGCGTAACGAGCATACAATGTCAGTACGCTCCTGAGTTTGTAAGTCATTCGGCAGGAAGCAAGATAATTGTGAAATAGTTGTTACTCAACTTGATTTTTTATTTATCAATAAATTATTTAACTTTGTCATCCTAAACAAAAAAACGTATCTAAAAACAATTTTAATTTAATATTTTATGAGCAACACCAAAAGAGTCTATACCTTTGGAAACGGACAAGCCGAAGGTAAAGCCGACATGAAAAACTTACTTGGAGGTAAAGGTGCTAACCTTGCCGAAATGAATCTGATCGGGGTTCCCGTTCCTCCAGGATTTACTATCACTACTGATACTTGTAACGAGTATTACGCTCTTGGAAAAGACAAAGTGGTGGAATTATTGAAACCCGAAGTGGAAAAAGCCATCGCTTTGACTGAAAAATTGATGAACGCGAAATTCGGAGATATCGAAAATCCGTTGTTGGTTTCGGTTCGTTCGGGAGCGCGCGCTTCGATGCCCGGTATGATGGACACCATCCTTAACTTAGGATTAAATGACGCTGTGGTTGATGGCTTAACTCGCAAAACAGGAAACGCTCGTTTCGCATGGGATTCTTACCGTCGCTTTGTACAAATGTACGGAGACGTTGTGTTGGGAATGAAACCCGAAAACAAAAATGATATCGATCCATTCGAAGAAATCATTGAAGAAGTAAAACATGCCAAAGGTGTTGAATTAGATACAGACCTTACGGTTGAAGATTTGAAAGAATTGGTTGCCAAATTTAAAGCTGCCGTAAAAAAACAAACCGGAAAAGATTTCCCGGAAGGTGCTTACGAACAACTTTGGGGTGCTATTTGCTCCGTGTTCGATTCGTGGATGAACGACCGCGCTATTCTTTATCGCAAAATGGAAGGAATACCCGCTGAGTGGGGAACCGCCGTTAACGTACAAGCGATGGTATTCGGAAACATGGGTAATTCTTCGGCAACAGGCGTTTGCTTCTCACGCGATGCTGCTACCGGCGAAGACCAATTTATCGGCGAATACTTAGTAAATGCTCAAGGTGAAGACGTAGTTGCCGGAATCCGCACACCGCAACAAATTACAAAATTAGGCTCGCAACGTTGGGCTGAATTAGCAAAAGTTTCGGAAGCAGAACGCGTTGAAAAATTCCCATCGATGGAAGAAATCATGCCGGAAATTTACAAGGAACTGGACGCTACTCAAACAAAACTTGAGAACCATTACAAAGATATGCAAGACATGGAGTTCACCGTTCAAGAAGGTAAACTTTGGATGTTGCAAACTCGTAGCGGAAAACGTACCGGAGCTGCTATGGTAAAAATTGCGATGGATATGTTCCACCAAGGAATGATCGACGAAAAAACTGCTTTATTGCGCATCGATCCTAATCGTTTGGATGAATTACTTCACCCTATTTTCGATAAAAAAGCCTTGGCTTCTGTAAAAGTTATTGCTAAAGGACTTGCTGCTTCTCCGGGAGCTTCGTCGGGCAAAATCGTTTTCAACGCCGATGATGCTGCTGAATGGGGAGCTCGTGGCGAAAAAGTAATCATGGTTCGTATCGAAACTTCACCTGAAGACTTAGCCGGCATGGCTGCCGCGCAAGGTATTTTGACAGCTCGCGGAGGGATGACCTCTCACGCTGCGGTTGTTGCGCGCGGAATGGGTAAATGTTGCGTTTCGGGAGCTGGAGCTCTGGTTATCGACTACGCTAAAAAAACAATGAAAGTAGGCGAGTTACTCTTGAAAGAAGGCGATTTTATTTCGCTGGACGGTTCTACCGGTGACATTTACTTAGGACAAGTTCCTACGAAAGAAGCCGAATTGGATGCCGACTTTGCTGAAATCATGACCTTGTCAGATAAATACACGAAAATGGCTGTTCGCACCAATGCCGACACGCCGCACGATGCAACAGTTGCTCGTAAATTCGGTGCTCAAGGTATCGGACTTTGCCGTACGGAACACATGTTCTTCGAAGGAGAAAAAATTAAAGCGATGCGCGAAATGATTTTGGCTGAAAACGCTGCAGGACGCATAAAAGCATTGGCTAAAATTCTTCCTTATCAACAAGCCGACTTCGAAGGAATTTTCGAAGCTATGCACGATCTTCCTGTTACGGTTCGTCTGCTCGATCCACCGTTGCACGAATTCGTTCCTCACGATGAAAAAGGTCAACAAGAAATGGCAAAAGCAATGGGAGTTCCTGTTGAAACAATCAAACAACGTGTTGATTCGCTTCACGAACAAAATCCGATGCTCGGACACCGCGGTTGCCGCTTGGGAAATACTTTCCCCGAAATTACCGAAATGCAAACACGCGCTATTCTTGGAGCTGCTTTGGCTTTGAAGAAAAAAGGCGTTACTGCAATTCCTGAAATCATGGTGCCGCTGACAGGTATTTTGTATGAATTCTTGGAACAAGAGAAAATCATTCGCGATACAGCCAAAAAACTTTTCGAAGAAAAAGGCGACAGCATCGAATTCAAAGTGGGAACAATGATCGAAATTCCTCGCGCGGCTCTTACTGCTAATCGTATTGCTTCGGCGGCTGAGTTCTTCTCATTCGGAACAAACGACTTGACGCAGATGACCTTCGGTTACTCACGCGACGATATTGCTTCGTTCTTGCCAGTTTACTTGGAAAAGAAGATTTTGAAATACGATCCATTCCAAGTATTGGACAGAAACGGTGTAGGACAATTAGTTCGCATGGCTACCGAAAGAGGGCGCTCAGTTCGTCCCGATTTGAAATGCGGTATTTGCGGAGAACACGGTGGTGAACCATCATCGGTTGAATTCTGCCACGAAGTAGGATTGAACTATGTAAGTTGCTCACCATTCCGTGTGCCTATCGCACGTTTGGCTGCTGCTCAAGCTGCATTGAAAAACTAATACGAAAGTAACTAAATAAGAAAATCGGGTAACAATCAAAAAGTTGTTACCCGATTTTTATTTGAAATTCTCTTTCTGAATTTATTCGTAAATCATCTTTTTTGTCATTCCTCCATCTACAACAATATTTTGTCCTGTTATAAATCCAGCTTTTTCACTCAATAGGAAAGCAACTGTTTCTGCAATATCTTCTACCAATCCAACGCGTCCAACAGGGTGCTGTGCATGATCTTCAGCCGATAAATTATCGTAATCATTCACTTCAATCCAACCCGGACTAACGCAATTTACTCTGGTTTTTGGACCAAGGCTGACAGCCAAAGCATGCGTAAGCGCTACAATTCCACCTTTGCTGGCTCCGTAAGCTTCTCCGTTCGGCTCCGACATCAAAGCTCTTGTTGATGCAATATTCACGATAGCCGAATTTTCGGTAAAAAGAGATTGACAAGCTTTTACTAAATAAAAAATACTGCTCAGATTAACCGAAATAATCCGATTCCATGTTTCGATACTCATTGTATCAATCGGCTCGAAGCGACTGATTCCCGCATTATTAACAAGACAATCAACATGCCCAAACAAAGCTTCAATTCGGTCAATTGTTGTTTTTACCT
>DAIOHI010000296.1:0-3897 GCA_036744815.1 Paludibacteraceae bacterium | reverse complement strand
GTTAAAACCGCTTTTTCTCTCAATAGTGGCATGGTCGAAACCATTGCGCACTATGCGGCAGCCTGTCATTTCAATCCCGAAGTCAGCTTTATTCTCGATATAGGCGGACAGGACATGAAGGCTATTTTTATTGAAAACGGAGCCATCAAACGCCTCGAAATCAACGAAGCTTGTTCGTCGGGCTGCGGTTCGTTTATCGAAACTTTTGCACGTTCGCTCAATTACAAAGCAAGCGAATTTTCCGAAATAGCTTTACGTGCCAAACATCCTTGCGATTTGGGTACGCGCTGTACGGTTTTCATGAATTCGAAAGTAAAGCAATCCTTGCGCGAAGGAGCTTCCATTGCCGATATTTCTGCCGGATTGGGTTATTCCGTTATCAAAAACTGCCTGAACAAAGTCCTAAAACTCAAAGATTCCGCCGACTTAGGCAAACACATCATGGTTCAAGGCGGAACGCTTCGCAACTATGCCGTTATCCGCGCTTTGGAAATAGAAAGCGGACGAAGCGTAATGGTTAGCGATTACCCCGAATTGATGGGGGCTTATGGCGCGGCACTTTTTGCGCAAAGTCAAGCCAAATCACAATCTTTTGAAGAAATTTCTCTTTCTGATTTAGCCGAAGCACAATCTTATACAGGAAAGCAATCCGTTTGTAAGGGCTGCGAAAACAATTGTACGGTTACCCGTTTCACTTTCGACAACGGAAGCCGTTATTACAGCGGCAACAAGTGCGAAAAGATATTTACAAATACCGGCGGAAAATACGAAAAAGGCATTAACGTTTACGACGAAAAATACGATTTGCTATTTAATCGTCCTTCATTAAAAGAAAAGCAGTTTAAAAATGCGAAAAAACCTCCTCTTCGGCTAGGAATTCCTCGTGCTTTGGGTACTTACGAGAATTATCCTTTTTGGTACGCTTTGTTTACTTCCTGCGGAGTAGAAGTTGTGTTGTCGGACGCTTCAACGATGAAACTCTACGAAAAAGGAATCGGGAGCGTAATGGCGGATAATATTTGTTTCCCAGCTAAGTTGGCAAACGGTCATGTTTTGAATTTAATAGATAAAAAGGTCGATCGGATTTTTATGCCTTTTGTGGTGTACGAACAATCGGACGGTAAGACTCCCAATAGCTACAACTGCCCCGTGGTTACGGGTTATTCGGAAGTGATACGCAGTGCCATCGATCCCGAAAAGCGTCACGACATTCCTTTCGATGCGCCGAGTGTTAGCTTTAAAGATAAAAAGTTGTTGCATAAAGCTTGCGAACAATATTTGCGCAGCATCCTATCGAATATCTCGACAAATGATATCGAGAAGGCATTGAACGACGCCGAACAGGCACAACGCAGTTACGAAAACGGATTGAGCGAGCGTTGCAAATATATAGCCCGAAGAGCCATGGCAGAAGATCGTCCGTTGATTCTTTTGGCTGGTCGTCCTTATCACTCCGATCCGCTTATTCAGCATAAAATAGCGGATATTATCGCCGGATTTGGCGCTGATGTAATTACCGAAGATATGTTGCGCGACGACACACCGTCCACCGAAAATGTGCAAAGCATTATGCAATGGACTTACATCAATCGCATTCTTAATGCTGCCTTGTGGGTGGCAAGCGCGCCTCAAAATGTGCATTACATACAAATAACTTCTTTCGGTTGCGGACCGGACGCTTTTATTTTGGATGAAGTAACGGACATTCTGCGTCGCAAAGGAAAAAATGCTACGGTGTTGAAGGTGGACGATATCAACAATGCAGGCTCCACACGTTTACGCATCCGTTCCTTAATCGAAAGTTTAAAGTTTAAACAAAATTCCCGTTCGATAACCGATGAACGTCCGGTACATACAGTTCCTTATCGGAGCGAAGATCGTCGTCGTAAAATACTGATGCCCTGGTTTGCCGATTTTTATTCGCCATTTATTCCTGCCGCTTTCGAGCTATTAGGATACGATGCCGAAAACCTGCCGCCAAGCGACGAAAAGACAGTGGAATACGGGTTGAAGTATTCCAATAACGAAATTTGTTATCCGGCAACTTTGGTAGTGGGCGATATAATGAAAGCCTTGGATAGCGGTAAATATAGGCGTGAAGATATTGCTTTGGCTATTACTCAAACGGGCGGTCAGTGTCGAGCTACGAACTACATCACACTGATGAAAAAAGCGATGATTGCCGCCGGATTTGAGGATATCCCCGTTATTGCCGTTTCCACAGGAGCGGGCACTATTAACGAACAACCCGGTTTCGAGGTTGATTGGAAAAAGATACTTGTGCCTATAGTAACTTGCATGGCTTATGCCGATTGCCTTTCGCAGATGTATTACGCTACTGCTCCGCGCGAACGCCAGCCGGGAATTGCTGAAACCTTGAAGGAAAAATACATCAACTTAGCTGTTGAGGCTATGCGTAATAATCGCTCGAAGGATTTTTACGATTTAGCTTATCGCGCCGCCATTGAATTTGATAAGGCAAATACGCATGCTGATATACCTCGTATCGGTATTGTGGGGGAAATTTACGTGAAATATAATAACTTCGGACATAAGAATATCGTGAATTGGTTGGTGGAACAAAATGTGGAGCCGATATTACCACCGCTAACGAACTTTTTCACAGATGCCTTTGCTAATGCCGATGCCCGAGTAAAAGGTAATTTGGCAGAAAGCAATTGGAAATTGAAAACTGCTTTTTTCGCTGCCGATAAATACGTGTCGCACATCAACCGAAAAATGCGTGAGCGTTGCAGCGTTTTCCCTTATATGCAAGAACTGACTTCTCCCAAAAGCGACGAGAAGAAGGCATCAAAAATTCTGAATACCAATGCGCAGTTTGGCGAAGGATGGCGCATTCCCGCCGAATTTGCTCATTTTGCCGAAGCTGGCGTAAATAATGTAGTGAGCCTGCAACCCTTTGGTTGTATTGCCAATCACATTGTGTCGAAAGGAATCGAAAAGCGCGCACGCGAACTTTATCCATCGCTCAATTTATTGTTTCTCGATTTCGACAGCGGTATGGCGGAAGCCAATATTTTCAACCGCCTGCATTTTATGATACGCAATGCGCAGGAGGAAAAAGTATCTAGCGTATTGAGTTAAGTTTAAACTTTTATGGATTTATCGTTTTTTCAGATAGAAAAATCTGATGCAAATAAAAACGATAAAGCCATACACGAGATATTGAATAAAATCGAATTCGTGCAGATAAACAACCGCAATGCTTGAAGCGATGATTCCCAGCGTAAGGACGGATATTTGTAAAGCCTTTTTTAAGACATTCGTTTTCGTTCCCCAAACTCGTGGAGCGAAAGGCTTATTGATAAGTAAGGCAAAACCGTTCAGCAGCAAAATAGAATAGGACATATATTCGTTGCGAATACCCATGATAATCATTAGTGCTGCCGAAAGTCCGATCATTGCGCCGTAGTAGAACTTCCCCGTTTTGCTAATGGGGCTCGAAGGCATATCCGTTGCCATAAAAACGGCACCGAGCAGTACTCCGCCAATCGAAAATTTAAGTTCGCTATCGAAAAGCAGATTATATCCTTGTAATACTAGGGCAAAAGCGACAAATAATCCCAAAGGAATATGCCATGAAATGCGGCGGCGAAGTAATAAATAAACTCCTCCAAGAATCAGAAAAATAGCAGAATATTCGCCGATAGCTCCCGAGGCTTTAAAAAACAAAGTATTCAGATAATCGACCAAAGCGCTGCTTCCACTTTCTCCGAATACAGCGATTTTCTTCAGATTGACGTATTCTTTATTGTACCAAATAGCGCTCGAAGTCATTACCGTAGGGAAAAATATTGTCATAAACTCGCGCCCTACTAATGCCGGATTGAATATATTACGTCCAAGACCGCCCCAAAGTATCTTGCCGAAAAGCAC
>DAIOHI010000295.1:0-3906 GCA_036744815.1 Paludibacteraceae bacterium | reverse complement strand
TATATAAACAATTTTAGAACCGAAAGAGAATTCATATATTTTACAACATATATTCATTATTGAAAGATGTTTTGTAAACTAATGAAGATTCAGAGGAAAAATACCTAATTAATTATTACTTTACTATCAAAATTTGTTTTGTTCTGTTATTTAGATCATCTGTAATTATCATCATTACATAATAACCCGATAGACTCGGCGCAAGGATTTGGTTATTACCATCCGTAAGATTTTGTTCTGATACAATAAATCCGGACATGTTAAGAATAGAAGTTTTCCCTGTACCTGAAATTTCAATTGGAAAGTATTGATTTGCATTTACCAAAGTTGGGTATTGTTTTTCTTCCTTTCGAAGACTTGGA
Source organism: Paludibacteraceae bacterium (assembly GCA_036744815.1). Lineage (GTDB taxonomy): Bacteria > Bacteroidota > Bacteroidia > Bacteroidales > Paludibacteraceae > H1. Next base: position 3,544 of record DAIOHI010000295.1, on the reverse strand, counting down.
GTCACTGGACAAGTAAAAAGCTTTACATCATCATCTATTCGAGTTATTAATACGCGATATTCCGCGGTAAAATCGAGCATATCGTAAGGTCCAACATAGAGATAAGAGGCTGTTGATCCGAGAATTTTGTTCCCATTTTTGTACCATTCGTAATCAGAAAAAACATAACCCCCGTTAAATCTTTCATTTAACAATGCCAACACGTCATTCCACTTTTGTTCAATTATAGAAGAAGGATAAAGTACCGTGAAATCGAGCGTAAACTCTTTTTGCAAACCGCTGCCTTCGAAAATAATTTTCATAGAATAATCGTTTGGGCGAACATTTAGCGGCAAGCGAACAACAATATTTTTTCCAATAACTGAGAGCAAACTATCATAAACAAATTCTTTAGTTTGTTCCTTTTTATCGAAAAGTAACAACACACTATCAATTTCACCAGCTAAAACATCATATTCTATAGTAAACATTTGGTCATCACCGCAAATTTCAGCAAGTGGACGAAATTCTATTTTTAATGCTTTTGCTACTGTCAATTTGAGCATTACCGTACTATCGCAACCATTTACAGTTTGTAAGTTTTGTGTAAAAGTAAATATTCCGGCAATGTTCTGAACAGGTAAATCGAAGTTGTATTTTTTATAAGATTCACCTTGTTCTACTACGTCTGTAAGATTCGTTATCGCCTCATCATAAACCGACAAATTCAAGGTTACAATACTGTCGCAGCCGTTTATGTTTCTTCTGCTGAAAACATAATTTCCGCTTACTGTGCCTGGATCAAAAACAGTGTCACGCCATGCGTAAGGTAGTTCATTCTCACAAATTCCCAAACTTTCATTTTGAGAAAAAACACTATTGACAATAAGGTTTAAATAAATCAAATCACTATCGCATTCATTCAAAGATGGTATGCGTACTAAGTACACTCCTGAAGAGTCTATCATCTGTCCATAAAAATCATAAATTTCACCCGAACAAATCGTATCGAAAATTTGTTTTGCCAAATATTCACTTTCGAATGCTCCAATATCAATAACACCACCAGCCATGCGTACATTACCATCAATATCATAATGGACAGATGGAGAAGAAATACTGTCGTGGAATAACCGATTAAACTCATTTATATATAGCAAATTACTCCCTGAATTAATAGCAATCCCACATTTTTTTAATTGAAAATCATAGTTAACATGATCAACAAAAACATCAACTGCTGAAGCATTACCTTTCGAATTTATATTTTTATCTAATAATCCTGCTAATGACCCAAAAATACAATGTTCAAAATTAGAAACTCCATTATAAATTTTTATATCAAACTCCCTTACATAATCATTCTTGATCATATCGTTTGCCAAAAATATAGAATTTTTGGCATTCATTATTTTGTCACCCTGACAAATAGCCGAATAACCTGCCGGATGATTTCCAGCTACAGTACAATTCAAAATATTCATTAACCCGTTATTGTAAATGGTATAGCCGGATTTATTGTTAAAAATGAGTGTATTTATGAGATTAAATGTACCATAGTTATGAATAGCACTTCCATAAATAGCGCTCATGGAACTATTTTTATGCAAAATACTATTTATTACCGATACCGTTCCCGACAAATTTATAATGCCGACAGTGGATGTATTGTTCAAATCACAATTAGCCATAAGAATTTCACCACCATCATTATAAATAGCTCCATCACCACAATTTGTATCCGTGATATGAGTTGAATCTATATAAACTTTTCCATCAACATTGTAAATAGCACCACCTGAAACATAATGATGCGGATCGCTCATTGATTTATTGTGAATAAATATTGATTTTTTGATGAACAAATTACTTTTTACATTATATATTGCTCCACCGTTATTTCCGTTTCCTTTTGTCAGTTTAAGATTGATTATGGATACTGAAATGGAATCTTTTGACTGTAGAGGTTTTATGGACATAAGACGCTGAGCATAGTTGCCATCAAGCGTACCATTGCTGATACCAATGAAAACGAGATTTCTATTAATTATAATTTCGGAGGATAGCATTATACTTCCGTCTACAAAAATCGTATCAACCGTTCCATTCACAGCAGATAATAGTGAAGAGTATGAATTTACTATAACATTAGTTGCAAATAAACTTTTATTAATAATAAGGAGACAGAGTAAGAAGAGGGTGATTGCTTTTTTCATAGTAGATAAAAATTACGAATAGAACAAATGTATAAAAATTTTAATACAAGCAGAATAAAATACCTATTTTTGTGTAAAAATATCATATTAAATGAAAATTCTAATTCTCGGCGCCGGAAAAATGGGCACCTTTCTTACCGATGTACTCTGCTTAACACAGGAAGTTGCTTTGTTCGACACCGACCCAAAACGGCTTCGATTCGTTTTCAATACGCTGCGAATGACAAAATACGAAGAAATTCGGGATTTCGATCCGGAATTGGTAATCAACTGCGTTACCTTGAAATATACAATCGACGCGTTTAAAACAATAAGCCCCTATTTATCGAAGAATTGCATCATTTCCGATATTGCTTCCGTTAAAACAGGATTGAAAGAATATTACGAAGAAAGCGGTATGCGCTATGTATCGACGCATCCGATGTTCGGTCCGACCTTTGCTACGCTTGACAATTTGAGCACGCAAAGCGCCATCGTTATTTCCGAATCGGATCATATGGGAAAGGCTTTTTTCAAAGATCTCTACAATTCGCTTCGACTTAATATTTTCGAATATAGTTTCGATGAACACGACCAAACCATCGCTTATTCGCTTTCTATTCCTTTTGCTTCGACCTTGGCTTTTACTTCGGTAATGAAACCGATAGAAGCTCCTGGAACGACTTTCAAACGCCACATGGATATCGCCAAAGGATTATTGTCGGAAGATGATTATCTGCTGTCCGAAATTCTGTTTAATCCCTACACGATACCGCAATTAGAAGGAATCCGTTCCGAATTGGCTGCGTTATTAGATATCGTAGAGCGAAAAGACACGCAAGCTATGCAGGAATATTTGAAGAAAGTACGGAAAAACATTGAGTGACTTTCAGAAAGGTATTTATCCACAAATTACACTAAAATTTCAATAAACGAAATTTGTAAAGATTAATGTAATTTGTGGGCTTTAATATATTTTCAACTCTACTTTAGGAAATAATCTTTTAGATTCTCCGGCAAATAAAAACTGTCGTTTTTATCGATATAAACCGTTACTGAATTCAAGTTAATTTCTTTACCATTAAAATAAGCTATCGATTTGAAAGCCGGTACTTTCAATGTTTGCTTTCCTTTTTTCACAGTTAGCACAGGAAAATCATTTGATTTATCAATACTGTAATCAAGACCTTTAAACACTTCGCTGTGTTTGGCAAAAATACTTTTATTCAACGTTTCCATCGGTGTTTTTAGTCCTGCCACTTTATACATATATTGATGTAATTCAACATTGGTATTCATTCCTATAGGCAAATCTCCTTTGGGATGGTAAACAGCCAAAAACACTTCTTCGCCGGTATGTCCGCCGGTAG
>DAIOHI010000294.1:0-3910 GCA_036744815.1 Paludibacteraceae bacterium | reverse complement strand
AACGTGTTTATACCGATAGTTTAATTACCATTACCCAAGAAAACGGACGTGTTATTGTAGGACAAAACGGCTTCGAGTCGAATCAAGCACTCACAAAATATACCATCCGAAATTCGAATGCCATTTTGCCGATGGATGAAACGGAAGAAGAACAATAAAAACGCTTCCACTATTTATTCTCCTGCGTTCTTCACAAAATAGTTATGGAAAAACAGAAGTTGGTATTGAATCGAATTCGACCAATAATTCCAATCGTGTTTACCTGGACGCGTGGTAAATTCGTGAGGAATATTATAGTATAACAGTTTTTCGTGTAGTTTACAATTTACATCGTAAAAAAAGTCTTCCCTTCCGCAATCAATAATCAACGACAAAGAATTAGGCGTCAATAAATGCGTCATGTTCACAATGGTATTCTTTTCCCAATTTTCGGGATAGTCAACATAGGTTCCTAAACACTTGATAAGACTCCAATTATTTGGAAAGGGGCGAATATCGACACCACCACTTGTGCTTCCTGCCGCTGCAAAAACATTCTGATGACGGAAAGAAAGATAAAGCGCGCCGTGTCCGCCCATGCTCAAACCGGTAATGGCTCTCCCTGTACGAGAAGCTATCGTGGCATATTTTTCATCAATAAGCGGAATCAATTCTTCGATTATATAACTCTCGTATTGAATTTCCGGATCAATAGGACTGTCGAAATACCAACTACTGAAACCACCATCGGGCATAACTAAAATAACATCATACAAATCGGCATATTTATCAATATCTTTCCCTTTATTTATCCAGCCATTGAGAGCGCTATCGCTGTAGCCATGAAGCAAATAGACTACCGGTAAAGCTTTCAACTCCGAATAAGAATCGGGAGTTACCACCACTGCAGGAATTTCCTTATTCATTACATTGCTGTAAGTTTTCAATGTATCGATTTTAGCAGCGGTTAAGACGCAGCTAGACAATAAAGTCAAAAAGATAAGCAGTTGTTTTTTCATTTGTTTATTTATTATTTTTAACGACAAACAAAGTTACAAGTATATCAAGACTTATGCAAGCAAACAGAAATAATTGGAAGCTACAAAAGTTAGGAAAACAGAAAATATAGAGTTTTGAAAACAAGGAATTCTTTTCTTACCTTTTATTCTATGTTTTAAAACAGAAAAAAATCAGTGAAAAACAAAAACTTTTACATTTTAATATAATATATCTGAAATAAAAAGATATATTTGCTCCGCAAATATGTATAAAAGTTTGTAGTATCTTTGAATCTTCAAACAATTCCGATAAAGTTCTGTCTGCTTATATTTTGCTTTCGAAAGAAAGCATGGATTATTTATGAATAAATTAACCAAAACTTTAGTTATAAATGAAAAAGGTATTGGAGTTTCTCCACAAGGTAAAAATCTCCCTTTTCCCAAATCAATTGACCATCGATCCGAAGAACTATTCGGACAATGCTTCCTCCGAACGCAGATTCAATATAAACAACATCTACCATCAGGTGCTAATTCTAGACAGAACTTCTAGCACAACCGAAGTTATGAAATATAATGTCAATTTCTTTTACAAAGAGATGACTCATCAATTGGCAAACGGCATATTCACTAAAGCAAGTGAGAGTTTCGATGCGGACAAGCAGCAATAGGACTAAGCATACAGAATATCATTGCCTGAAACAAATATCAAGAACGCAACTGTAATTCAGCCTGCCGCATGCACCTTATGAGACATAATGACTGTCAAAAAAAAACAGAACACTAAGAATGCAGATTCTTATATTGTTCTTCACTAATAAATATTTAACCTATGTTTTTGCTTTTATTTATAACTATTATCTTAATCAGCTTATCTGTTTTCTTACTCGGCAGCCTCTTCAGAATCAACGAAAATAATTATATGAAAATAAAAAAGCAATTACAAAATAATAACACAAAGAACACATTCCGCATCTCAACTCCACTTGGAGCAAAACTAGGCATATTATTGTTGATTATGGCGATATGCTGCCTGCCTAAAGAAGCATACGCCACAAGCAAGGAAGAAGCTGCTATAGCCATGTCGGCAAACACAATTCACAACAACATTAGCTTAAAAAGTCTTTCGATAGATAAAGGAAGGCTATCACCGACCTTTAATCCCGGCATTACCGACTACACAGTAAACTTACCCAACAATGTAACAAGCATCAACATATCTGCCGAAAAGAACAGAATGAGAACAAGTCTTACTGGAATCGGCACAAAAAGCCTTTCAGTAGGCGTAAACGCATTTAAAATAACGGTTAAAGCGAAAGACGGAACAGCACAAGACTATAGCATCAAGGTAACACGGAACAGCGACTTTGATCTACAAAAAGAAATCGATGCTGCCCACGCGGGCACAAGTACAGATCCCGCTCTTATTACCATCCCTGCCGAAGGTTATATTTTGGAAAGGGTGGTATATTTACATAACAGCAAAGACACAAAGCAAAAACGCCATATCCGTCTTAGCGGTGGGCAAATTACTCGTGGAGTGAACTTTACGGGCACAAATGCGGATAATGGCGCTATGCTTAGTTTACCTTCGGGCTCGACCCTGATATTGGAAAACATTATCTTAGACGGTAATAAAAACAATGTAAGCGCTCATGGAAGTATAATTGACAACTATGGCACAGTAAAGCTTGGTGACGCCACCTTGCAAAACAATAGCGCTAAAGCTGTTGGTGGAGGAGTAAGAAATTACGGTAGTTTTACTATGATCGGTGGAGCCATAAAAAATAACATTAGCAACAACTATGGTGGTGGAGTGTATAACTACGGCAGCTTTATTCTATCCGGTGGCAGTATCACCGGAAATAAGGTAATAGGAAATTATGGTGGCGGTGGGATAAACAACAGAGCTACCTTTATTATGACTGGCGGCAGCATTACGAACAATAGCGCAATTTTCGGCGGCGGAGTGAATAATAATGCTACATTTAGCATGACTGGTGGCAAAATTACGGATAATAACACAAGCCGGAATGAAGGCAATGACATCCGTCACGAATCCTCCACCGCTTTCAAACTTTCGGGCAGTCCTGTAATAGGCACGGCAATAGAACATAAAGGTATTTATTTAGGTGCATACTTAGACAATAAAAATGGTACTTATACCACAGCTTATACAGTAGAACTCACAAATCCTCTTAATGTAGGTGCCTATGTGGTCTTCGAAACACCGGCTAAAGCCGTATTAGGTCGCATATTAGTAGAAAATGCCAGCACGGATATGCCTTATTTTCACTATGCTGATAGCGAATATGCATTGCGCTTAACAGGCAAAAATCTGTTGTTGGCTGTCGCTAAAAGCAATGATGTTGATCTGAAAAAATTATCAATCGATGGAAATACACTATCGCCGGAATTCAGCGCCAATATTACTGATTATAAAGTTAGTGTAGATAGTGAGGTTACCAGTATCAATATATCAGCAGAGACGAATAATGAACTAGCAAAACTCAGCGGAACTGGAATAAAAGTCTTGACTGTTGGAGAAAATATACTTACAGTAAGTGTAGAAGCACAGGACGGAACAACAAAAAATTATAACATCGTAGTAACTCGTGCACGTACTGAAAGCGACGACACAGACTTGAAAAGCTTATCAATATATAAAAGCAATTTATCGCCGGAATTCAGCGCCAATATTACTGATTATAAAGTTAGCGTAGATAGTGAGGTTACCAGTGTCAATATATCCGCAGAAACGAATAGTGAGCTGGCAAAACTCAGTGGAACAGGAACAAAAACTTTATCAATTGGAGAAAACAAACTTATAGTAAGTGTAGAGGCACAGGACGGAACGACAAAAGATTATAACATCGTGGTGACACGTGCACATGCCAAAAGCAGTGACACTAATCTAAAAAGCCTATCAATAG
>DAIOHI010000293.1:0-3932 GCA_036744815.1 Paludibacteraceae bacterium | reverse complement strand
ACGCACCAAAGGAATTCTTCTTTTTTTTCGATTAAAAATGCAAATAAATTATATTGTGCTGATTACCAATATCCATTTTAGAACATTTTTTTCGCAGAAAGGGATGTACTGAGTTGTCATTTCAATAAAATCGCCAATAAATATATTGTTACACTAGTTTATTCGAGCCAATATTTTATCAAAAATGATGTTTGAATAATAAAAAAATGCCTTATTCCCTAAAGAGGAACAAGGCATTTTTCTTCATTTATTATAATATGCAGCCTAAAAAAATTACTCAAGCATGTTATGAAATACGTTTTGTACGTCTTCATCATCCTCTATTTTATCCAGCAATTTTGTTATTTGGGCTTTTTGCTCCTCGTTCAATTCTTTTAAATCGTTAGGGATGCGTTCGAATTCGGCACTAAAAATCTCGAAATTATTATCTTCAAGATATTTTTGAATGGAAGAATAGGAAGCAAATTCTCCATATAACACAATAGCACCGTCATCTTCCACCAGTTCATCCACTCCAAAGTCGATCAATTCCAATTCTAAATCTTCTAAAGAGACTTCTGCTTTTGGGGCAATTCTAAATACGCACTTGTGATCGAATATAAACTGAAGCGAACCGCTCGTGCCTAAAGAACCACCATGTTTGTTGAAATAACTACGTACATTAGCCACCGTTCGGGTTGGATTGTCGGTTGCCGTTTCGACAACAATTGCAATTCCATTCGGTCCGTAACCTTCGTACACCATTTCTTTATAATCGGCTTCGTCTTTCGACGTGGCTTTTTTGATGGCTCTTTCTACATTTTCCTTGGGCATGTTCTCTTTTTTCGCCTGCTGCACAAGAACTCTTAAACGCGGATTTGTATCGGGATCGGGTCCTCCTTCTTTTACTGCAATGGTTATTTGTTTACCCAATTTCGTAAAACCCCGAGCCATATTGCCCCAGCGTTTCATTTTAGTCGCTTTTCTATATTCAAATGCTCTTCCCATAAATTGTTTTCCTAATTACTTGTCGTTTTTCTAAAAGATTTACAAAAGTATCAAATCATTGACAAAAAAACAATCCATAAGCATCTTTTTAGGGCAAAAACTTTATTCTGCATAAAATGGCATAGGTAACATGCCGACTTATATATAATATTACAAGCTATTTTTTTTATCATAAAAAACTGTATATTTGCGTTATTCTCATTCATTATATTATAATATTATATATGCTAATAAATATCGGCTCATTTTTAACCTTGCCATTAACGGATTCGGTGGAGAAATTTCTGCTTATTCTTATTATTATCCTTATCATCCCTATAATATTTAATAAGATAAAAATTCCGCCCTTGTTGGGTTTGATTCTTGCCGGAACTATCATCGGTCCTTTGGGACTGAATATAATGGATCGAGATGCGAGCTTCGACCTTTTTGGTACTGCGGGATTGCTCTTTATTATGTTTTTGGCGGGATTGGACACGGATATTACAGAATTTAAGAAGAACAGTAAATATAGTGCTGTTTTTGGTTTGCTTACTTTTCTCCTACCCTTTCTGCTTAGTTTTGCCGCTGCCTATTATCTGATTGGGCTGGATGTAATACCTTCGGTACTTATCGGCGCTATGATTGCGCCCCACACTCCTATCACCTACCCGATAGTTACGAAATTCGATATTCAGAAAAACATCGCTGTCAGCATAACGATGGGAGGAACGCTTATTACTAATATTGTTTCTTTCCTTATTATTATAGTAGTTGTCGGGATGTCGACGGGAGATGTCAATCAAAGCTTTTGGATTAGGTTGAGTATTTCTGTTGTCGTTTTTGCCGCGATCATAGCTTTTTTGTTTCCGATTATTACTCGTTGGTTCTTCAAAAAATTTCAAGACAATGTGTTGCAATTTGTTTTTGTATTGGTGATGCTGTACTTGGGAGCATTGATAGCCGAGATAGCCGGAATCGAAAAAATAATCGGGGCGCTTTTTGCCGGAATGTCATTGAATAGATTAATTCCTCGTACGTCGCCGTTAATGAACAGAATAAATTTTGTGGCGAATTCGATATTTATTCCTTTCTTTCTTATTGGAGTAGGCATGTTGGTTGACCTGCGCGCTTTCGTAAAAGACATAGAAACGATAAAGGTTGCTGTATTCTTGACTTTCGCTGCTATTTTCTCCAAATATCTGGCGGCATTATTTACTCAAAAGATATTAAAGTTTTCGATTGACCAGCGAAGGGTAATTAACGGACTGAGCAGCGCTCAAGCGGCTTCGACTTTAGCGGTAGTTATGGTGGGTTACAATTTAGACTTACTCAACGAAGCTATTTTGAACGGATCTTTGGTTATGATATTGCTTAGCTGCACCAGCGCGGCATTGCAAACACAGCGAGGCGCTAAAAACATCGCGATAAAAGAATCTCAGGAAAGCGACTACGAAGATGTGGAAGATAAAACCGAAGCGGAACGAATTTTAATTTCGGTAAGTAATTCGGAAACGGTTGAAGAACTCGTAAATCTGAGCACAATGATAAAATCGCAAAGCAATACACAAGGTTTATATGCGCTGAACATTATTACAAATAATCAATACAGCTCTGCCGATGACAAAAACGCGTTGAAAATTCTGGATATGGCATCGGAAATTGCAGCCGCGACCGATAATTCGCTGAACGGACTTGTTCGCCACGATGTGAATATTATTAACGGCATTACAAACGTTATTAAGGAAAACTACATTACAGACCTTGTACTTGGCATTTATAATAAGAAAGGACTTTCGTCCTCCTTTATCGGGAATCTGAACGAGGGCATTCTTGCAAAAAGTAACGTGACAACGCTTATTTACAAATCGTCACAGCCGATTGCAACAATAAAAAGGCATATTGTTTTCGTCCCGATTGGAGAAGAAAAGGAAATCGGTTTCCCGCTTTGGCTGCTTAAGGTTTGGAACATCGCTCGAAACAGCGGGACAAAACTCGTGTTTTATGCCGCAGCAGAAACGCTTCAATACATCAAAAAAGTTCATGAAAAATATACCGTTCCTTGCGAATTTATCGAATTTACGGAATGGAATGATTTCTTGGTACTGTCGCGCGACTTCGAGAAAAATGATAATTTGATTTTTATACTAAGCCGAAAAAACGGGCTTACTTATCACAGCTACATGAACAAACTGCCCAATTATCTCAATAATTATTTTCAGGCAAATAGCTATATTCTGATTTTTCCGAAACAATTGGGACGCAATGAACAAAGCGACCATTTTACGGGACATGTAGAAAAACTGAACGAAACCATCTTGCAATTGTTCCGCAGGAAGTAACAACGCTTTACGAGCCAAATTTCAAATTAAGATAACTCATTTTTTTATTTATCGGATACTTTTTTTTGAAAATGACCTCGACTTAAGCTAAGTTGAGTCGTATAAAATTAAAATGGGCTTAACTTAGGCTAAGTTTAGTCGCCCGAAAAAAAACGAGCCAAACTTAAGCTAAGTTGAGCCTCGAAAAATCAAATTGACACAAACTTAAGCTAAGTTGACCTGCCGAAAGGCAAATTGATATAAACTTAGGCTAAGTTTAGTTGCCGAAAATCAAATGGACATAACTTAAGCTAAGTTGTAAGCAGAAATGAGTTTATATTGTCTTTATTCCCCTTAGTAGCCATGTTCTAATCATCTATCCTTTTTATTGCCCTATAATAAAGGTGGATGGAGCATTATTTTTATAATATAAGGTACTACTACGAAACATGTGTAAAACACATAAAGGATTTTATCCGACAAGTTCAAATGCTATTATTACATATCTTCTTATCCCTAATTATAATTAAAAACAGGTTGCAATAGTCTAAAATATCCCTCAAAATAATGATTGTATAGTTTTTCTATCAGTAATACCTTTGTCGAGCTATTAATGAAAATGTTTTTTTTGTGGGAAAGAAAGAT
>DAIOHI010000292.1:0-3947 GCA_036744815.1 Paludibacteraceae bacterium | reverse complement strand
CCATCGCTTTCGGGAGCATCCCAGGTTATACGCAGTTCGCCATCATTGTTCAGTCTGTGTGTAATTTTCGCAGGTACGCCAGGCTCGTCGGGAATGCCGGCTTGCGGCGTACATACTACGTAACTATCGGTTCTGTCCATAAAGTTACCATCCCAAAATTTTGAAGAAACCGTAAAGACGTATTCCTCTCCGTTCACAAGCGGTGTGCCACTGTGTCCATTGCCATCGGTTGTGCAGGTTTTACCTGTGGTTCCGCCTGGAATGGAATGATAAGAATCGTAGTTAATTCGAACAGAATAAGAATATGTAACATCGTCTGTGGCATCTTCCGGCATATCCCATGTGAGAATAACCTTGCCGTCGCGTGCTTCTGCTTTCAGGTTCCTTACGGGTTTTGCATACATTGCCGAAGGTGCAGCTGTTGCTGTTGTTATTGTTCCGGTTGTGCCGTCGGTATAATAAGGGCGGAATTTAACAGTGTAAGTTTGCCCGTTAGTAAGTCCGGTGTAGCAGAATTTGTAAGAACCGCCCATTGTTATATAATCTCGTCCCCAAGTTGCGCCGTCGTCGGTTGAAATCTCATAACCATCAAGCGTTTTGCCTTCAAGTGGGTGTATAGCGTTCCAATGAAATATAGTTTGTCCATTGCCGTCGGTTCTTGATACGAAAACTCTTGCCCAAGCGTAGTCCTCATATTCCCAAGAATACTGGGCTGCATGTAAACCTGTTCCGATGGCATTAATGGCTCGAACGTGGAAACTGTGTATGCCATATTCGCCTTCTACAACAGAGAAAGAGTATGAGTTTTCTGTTACGATAATCGGCTCACCATCATTAACGATAACTTCATAGCTTGTAATGGCAGAGCCTCCATCGTCTTCGGGAGCATTCCATGTTAATGTAAAATCAGGATAATATGAAGATGGAGATGTGTTTGTAATCTCCACCGCACTTGGGGTTACTGCTTCGGTTACTATAAATGTAAGTGTAACGGAGGTAAATGTAACCGCATTATACACCACTAAGTTTTCGGTATAGCTTCCGGGAGTCAGGTTGTTTTTGGGCTTAACGACAATATAGTCGTATGCTTCTGGTTCAATAGTAGAATTTGACAGACCGCGTGTAATCTCAAAATTAGTCAGTGGTTTAACAGCTAAATCTGTGGCAGCAGATTCTGTGCCGATATTGTTGATGTAAATATATGCCGCATCAACGCTGCCTATTTTATCAAGTCTTACTTTGCCAAAATCCCAAACAGCTATCGAATCCCTTCCATCAGTTGTCTGCAACATTGGGGGAGTCGGCGCTTCGAGTACTTTAATCTCAAAGGTGCCGGATGCAAGTCCGCCTATTTCCAATTGCAGGGGATAAGTGCCGGGCTGGACGTTTCCGTTGATTGTTATGCCGAAAGGAAAAGCGGTAGAAGTACCTACATTTTCATCTTTGGGAACCAAGTTCATTCCTAAAGGAGCGCCGATTAATTTTGTTCGCGTTTCGCGGGCAATGCCTGTGGCTGTTACTGAGAAACCCATTAGCGTTTCGATGAAATTGTTGGATGCACTTTGCCACGACACTTGATTAAGGCTCATCACAGGAGGCAAAGTAAGTACAACCTTTGATGGAATAACGCCGCCGGGTTCAGTTACGCTTGGGATAATGTAAGTTATTACAGGAAATTCCTGTAAAGCAGTTGCTCCATTTGAAGCAGATGCTTGTGCGCGGTTGGAATATATATAGCGCAAAAGTCTCCAGTTGAAATCGGCTTTTGCCAGCCCTGTACCACTTGCATTGATGCCGTCGTTTTGTCCATAAACTTCGCCATCAAACGAAACTCCTACAGCATTGCTCGTGATTTTACCGTATTCGTTTTCTGTACCATACACGCTGCTTGTGCTGAAACTCGACCCGATACCGATAAAATCTAAAAAATCGCCATCTGAATTAAAGCCGCCGCCGTTTTTCGTTGTAATCGAATAAGAAGTGGCGGTAACGTTTGTGTTTGTTTTTGTTATTTCTATGCCGAGGCTCTGACTACCTGAATTGGCAGGGAAGGACTTAGAGCTTTGGCTAATTATTGTGCTACCGGGAGCTACACTGATTTCGCTTATAGCAGCTTCCTGACTTGTAGGATAGCTTCCTGGTTTGCCGACAGTATGTTTAAATATCTTCGATAAATCGGGCAGGCTGCCTTTTGCGTAGCTGCTCATTTCTTCGTAATCTTCGTAATCTTCGTAATTTACGCTCGCTACTTTCAATGCGCTTGCACCACCGCGAGGAACCAAAACCGTAAAATCGGAGCTTGTGGTCTGCCCTGTCGCTTCGTTAGGATAATGAATCTTATAAAGATAGGCATCGTAAGCGGCAGTGGTAAGAACAACCGTATTCTCGCCGCCCACAGTAGAGAAACTACTTGTATGGGCAATTTCGGTCATTTTCTCCGCCTCTGAGGTCATAGCCTTTGTGCTTTCCTGCTCAGTTTCCCATTTTCCACTCACGCCAAGTATGCCTGCCGACACTTCGGTGGCAATAACGGTTCCTGTGGTGGTAGTAAAAGAACTTGAATTTCCTGAAGAAGAAGAATTTCTTGTACCATAACTCGTTGTCGAATTTGTCCAATTGTCGCTCGGCAACGCATTGAAATAGGGAGGCGAGGCAAGTGCGGCAACAATTACTGGGTCACTCCAAAAGAACTGGTGTTTGTTTTGATATGTCAGCCAAACGCCGTCGTTGTCCAAATCGGGGAAGGCAACAAAAGACGATGCCTTAGATTGCAAAGCAGGACTATAGTTTTTAACAAAACATTGTCCGCTTTTGTATTTCGTTTGTGTGCCGGCGGAGTTTATGCAATCGTAGTATTTTATCTCAAACCTGCTTCCCGATGTTAGATATTGAAAAATGAAACCATTACCCTTTCCTGTTACAGATGCACTTCGGATTTTTGTTACGCTTTGATACCTGGAGTTATCGTCGTAGTTGGGAATACATTCTACCCATTCCGGCTTGAGATGCCAGAGTTTATCATAACCATCTGAATTATCATAATAATATTCGTTTGGGACCATATATTCAACGAGTGGATCATCCGGATCATAAGGATTGGGCGATACAACATTCGGAACGACACGCTCTTCGTATTTTGTTTCAAAGCTATATTGTCCGCCATTAAGTTTCCGGACGAATGAATATATAACGCCATCTAAAACAAAGGATCCGGACGAAACAGCATATTGCGCAGTGTTGTTGCCATAATTATAACTGAGTGCGGCTATATTCATTGCATTTGTTTGAAGAGGCTTAAGACGGTTTAATTTTCTATATGACAGTCCGCCTCTTTTAATTTGAGATGAGGAAAAACCATATCCACTCTTATAATCCAGGCAGTTTACGACAAAACGCTGCGCGTCGAAATAGTTGATATTGTCAACTCCTCCATAGGCGTTGATTTCTTTATAGGCTACCAAAATGGAAGGCTGTCCGTATCCATCCAAATCGGCTACTGTAACGCCAATGGCACCAGGCATCTGTGGGTTGGCTGCCATACCAGAACCTAAATTACCGTGCACGGATCGATACATCGAGCCTCCGAGTCCGAGTGCGAAATGCGGACCATAGCTTGCAGTGATATTGTTTGTCGACTTGTTGCCGTAAAGCAGCGCAAGGCTCGACATAGATGCCTTATCTGCTATATCCGAAAAGCTGATATTTATGCAAGATAGGGCGAAAACAACGTCTTCGCGCCCATCGCGGTTAATGTCGCCGACAGCCAAAGATACCGTTGTACCTATGCCACCGATATGTCCACCGCCATTTTGCATATTATTAAAGGTCGAGGCTACTTCCTTCGGGGCATTCCAGTTGCTGTTGTTTTTCCAACCAGCACTTCCCTTGCTGCTTGCTTTGACGCTCCAGATCATCGCATTTGCCTGCTTTACAAAATCGTCGGATGC
>DAIOHI010000291.1:0-3954 GCA_036744815.1 Paludibacteraceae bacterium | reverse complement strand
GGTAAATAATTTTCTTAGCGTGACCTGCACGTGAAGGAGAAACGATTTTGTTGATATGATAAATAGGATAAGAAACACGAGTGTTTTCAGTTTTTGAAGCGGCAGCTGTATAATCAGGTGTACCGTCGGCATTTACTGTTACGTTTTCCAACAAAGCATCGCGACGGATAGCTCTCCAAATATCTGGTTCTTTATCTTTTTCAAGATCGATAACTTTTGCATAGCAACCACCTTCGTAGTTGAATACTCCGTTGTCGTCCCAACCGTGTTCGTCGTCACCAATCAAGTAACGTTTTGGGTCAGCCGAAAGAGTAGTTTTACCTGTTCCTGAAAGTCCGAAGAAGATAGCTACGTCACCATCTTTACCAACGTTGGCAGAGCAGTGCATTGAAGCCATACCTTTCAATGGCAAGTAGTAGTTCATCAAAGCGAAAATACCTTTTTTCATTTCGCCGCCGTACCAAGTACCACCGATAACTTGCATTTTTTCGGTCAAGTTGAACAATGTAAATACTTCAGAGTTCAAACCTTGTTCTTTCCAATTAGGATTGGTTGTTTTCGAACCGTTCAGACATACGAAATCAGGTTCGCCGTAATGTGTCAATTCGTAATGTGAAGGACGGATAAACATGTTAGTCACAAAGTGAGCTTGCCATGCTACTTCCATAACGAAACGAACTTTCATACGAGTGTCTTCGTTTGTTCCGCAGAAAGTATCGACAACGTACAATGTTTTTGCGGTAGAAAGTTGTTTTGTTACCAGATTTTTACAATGAGCAAATACTTCCGGAGTTGTAGGGCGGTTGATTGTGCCATCCCACCATAGATGTTCGTCGGTGATTGCGTCTTTTACAAAAAATTTGTCTTTAGGAGAACGTCCTGTAAATTTACCTGTATCTACCGATACGGCACCAGTTGTTGTTAACACTCCTTTTTCAAAACCTTCGTTTGCAGGATCCATCTCTGCTTGGAACAACTCTTCGTAAGTTGGGTTGTGCAAAATTTCGAAGTTCCCCGAAATTCCATACTTGCTTAAATCTAGATTTGCCATTTTTTTGAAATTTAATTTATATTGCTTTATTTATCTCTTCTTAAAACTAATCCTATTTTTTAACCGCACAAAATTAGTGTTTTTTTTTCTTGTCGAAAAATAATTAAAGAAATTTTTCCTTAATTAAAATGAAATATTTATATTGCTTTGATATTTAGCAATGAATCTGTTTGTTATTGCTGCTTTTTAAAGGAAATAGCGGATTTAAAAAAGCGAAAAGACGATAACAACAAAGGTGTTCCCATGGTAAAATAAAGAATAAAAAGATAAGTAGGAGGAACAATCGCTGTTTTTCGTAGTAAAACGCCTAAACCAATCATCGAAGCCATCATAATATAGCTTTTTATATTGAAAAAAGAAAGGAAAAAATGTTTTTCGCCCGGAAGATCCAAAATACGGCGAACATGTTTGCCCGATATTTTATGAAATAAAAAGAAGAAAAACGCTATTCCTCCTAGGGCTGACAACGATATTTTCAACCACAGATATTCATCATTCGTATCAATCATTTGTATGGCTTTGTAAAACAGCATGCTTCCCGCGAAAGCCCAAACGGCAAATGCAATGAAAAGAAGCATTCGTTTCGAGACAGAGAAGAAGGAAATGATTTTATATTTTGATGAATGCATTTTGCAAAGTGATTTGTTTTCTGTCTCTAACAATTTTAGGAAACAAAACGTTTTCGGCGGATGATAAAAAATGCCGTTCCGAAGATTCCGAGAATTACAAGCGGAATCAGCGTATTGATCAATTGCCATTTCAAAGGCTCATTGTTAATGATTTGCTTATTGAGTAAGCGCAGTTTTAAGCTTCGAGAGCGTAAATCCATCCATCCGTCGTTGTCGGTAAGATAGAGTACAGCGTTTTGCAAAAACTCTTTATTCCCAAAAGTCTGTTGTGTATAACGGTCGAATCCTAAAGGAAGTGTGGTACTATCGCTTGCAATACCGTTTGTTTCGTTTCGAATAATTTCGCTGTTAGCAATTACGATCTGTCGCGTAATTTTGCTTTGCGTAAGCATGGGCGCAACGTTTGTTAAGTTTCTAGGCACCATTCGATTGGAGAAATTTGATTCAAAAACTCCTTCGAGCGAAATAGCTACGGGTACAAAAGAAACATTGAAATAGTTTTTGTCATCGGCTTGCGGATTGTGACTTAAATCGATGGTTGCCGGAGCAGCAACAATATGCGTATTATCCGAAGTTGCCAAGAGCAAATAAGCGTCCAAATCATTTTTTTCGCCCACCAAACTGATGGACGATGTAAATTCCGCTTTTACTTCCGCGAGATTTCTGCTAATCGGATGTTGGCTCGAAGTCAGCAGCAGAGGCGCGTAGTACCAAGGCGTTGCTTCGAATGGCGGTTTCTCGCCATGAGGTGCAATGTTTACCGGAATATTTACGCATTGTACATCTTGCAGCACAACCGGATTGATACGTACTCCGTAACGGAAAAGCATATCACTTAGATTCACATCCAATTCTATAAGCGGCGAAATTCCTGTTTTCGAAAGGTTTTCGCGAGCAAGTCGAACGCCGTCAATAAGCCAAAGTACGCGTCCACCATGCATAATATATTGATCAATAATATATTTGTCTGATTCGCTATAAGCCTGCCTTGGACCGGCAACAATAATGGCTTGGTAATTATTTAATATCGAAGCGTCGTTCTCCAATACGCCTCGGTCGATTTGAAAATAACGGCTCAGCGATTTGCTGATATCATAAGTTTCGGCTTCGGAAAATTCGTCGTGTCCTTCGATAAAAGCAATTTTTGGAGTTTTTGTATTGGTCAATCGGCGTATGGCATCTGTCACTTCAAATTCCAAATTTTCGATGGAAATGTTCAGGTTTTCTTCGCCCGAATTACCACGGATATTTTTAAGTAAGGAAACAGGAAGTGTTTTGTTTTTATAAGTTATCTCAAGCCATGGGAAAATTATTTTCTGAATGGCTTTTCCTTCCTTATCACGTTCGTAAACAGCGGTTGGCGTCATTCCTCTATCAGCGAGTTCTGCATATTTTGCTTCGCGTTCATCGGCGTTTTCAGCTTGTGAGGGATTGATATAACTTACAAAGATTGCTTCGGCTGCTCGTGCCGATAATTCTTCCAAAAGATTGCCAACAGCTTGTTTCAATTGGAAAAAACCGGGATTCAAATCTCCATCCAAATAAATTTTAATCTCTATTGGATCGGAAATATTCTGCATCAATTTTTTTGTGGATGGAGCAATACTATATCGTTTTTCGGAAGTTAAATCGAAACGAAAAACCGGAAAGAAAACCAAAGCAGCAAGCAAAATGCAAAATGCAAAAGATAAAATGCTTTTGAAATTCAGAAGTTTACTGTATTTGTCTCTGCGACTCACTTGAATTAAAAATTAAAAGTTCAAAATTAAAATAAGAAAACTCACTTCAATTTATTTTTAAGTGTGATGATAATCTTAGCAAGAATTTTTTTTAATTCTTCGCTATCTGCAATTAAACTATCTGCTTGTTCTTTCGTTAAATAGTCTGAAGCAAAAAGTAATCGAAGCCAATAATTTGTTTCGCGTGCTTCTTTGTACGAAATCTCCAATTTCGATAGAAAGTCTTTGTCGGATTGTCCACCGATGGCTTCTTCAATATTAGCTCCAATAGAAGTCCCGCTGCGCAAAATTTGTTTGGATAAAACAAACTCTTTCTTTTCCTCGCATAAATACTTATACAACTTCACAATCCTTAGCGCAAATACAAATGATTTTTCTTGCAAAACGTTGTATTTAGCCATTTCTTCTAATTTTTAATTTTGAGCTTTTAATTTCTTGGGCAATTAATCATCCCAGCCAATACCTTTGTATTTACTGATGTCGTCATCATCATCTTCCATGTCATCTTCGCCTTCAATCATATCCGTGTCGAAGA
>DAIOHI010000290.1:0-3966 GCA_036744815.1 Paludibacteraceae bacterium | reverse complement strand
GCTTTACGGCTTGCGTCTTTCGGCATTCGCAGCGTTGGGCGGTAGCGATTATTATATTTTGAACAGCGATCATGTAGTGACGGATACGCTAAACTATAACCGAAAATCGGAAATCGTAAAAACCTATTTCAATCCCGAACCTCGCTTATCTTTGTCTTACAAATTGACTTCACTCTCGTCACTAAAAGCGAGTTATGCGCGCTCTACACAAGCTATGCACTTGCTGTCTTATATGGTAAGCGGCACGCCTTTCGATCGTTGGGCTATGAGTTCGAATAATTTGAAACCTCAAATAGGCGATCAGTATTCTTTTGGATATTTTCGGAACTTCGATGATAATACCTACGAATTCAGTATTGAAACCTATTATAAATCGATGCAAAATATTCTTGATTTTAAGGATAATGCTTTTTTTACTACATCGGATGCAATTGAAACAGAATTGTTGAGCGGTAGGGGACGAGCATATGGGGTAGAGCTTCTTTTGAGAAAAACGAAAGGCAGGCTTACCGGATGGATTGGTTATACATTAGCTAAATCGGAAAAGAAAATCGAGGGCATTAATAACGATAAATGGTACAATGCTTTTCAGGATCGGACACATGATATTTCGATTATTGGAATGTACGATTTGAATTCAAAATGGTCACTGTCAGCGGCATGGGTGTTTTATACGGGAAATGCCGTAACCTATCCGAGCGGAAAATATCAGATTGGCGATCGTGTTTATTCTTACTATGCCGAACGAAACGGTTACCGAATGCCTT
This sequence comes from Paludibacteraceae bacterium, assembly GCA_036744815.1. Taxonomy (GTDB): domain Bacteria; phylum Bacteroidota; class Bacteroidia; order Bacteroidales; family Paludibacteraceae; genus H1. The sequence continues at coordinate 3,199 of DAIOHI010000290.1, read as the reverse complement.
CTTATCATCGTTTAGATTTGGGAGCTACTTATCTGATGCGTAAAACGAAGAAATATACTTCGGAGCTTAATTTTAGTTTGTACAATGCCTATGGGCGCGAAAATCCTTATCGAGTAGTTTTTCAAACGAATGAGGACGATCCAAGCAAATCGAGCGCATATCAAATATCTTTGTTTCGTTTCGTGCCGTCTATCACATGGAATTTTAAATTTTAAGAGTTTTCATTGCTATGTATATTATAAATAAAATCATAAAAAAACAGAAGTTCCCATTCGTCATTTTCCTGATGGGGATTCTTGTTTTTTCGTCATGTAGGAAAGAGATTGATTTGGATTTGCGCAGTATCGAGCCTATTTTGGTGGTTCAGGCAGAGATATGCGAAGGACAAACTGCAGAGGTAAAGCTTTCTTCCACAAAAGCTTTTTATGATATTAATGTATTTCCGCCGCTAATGGATGCTGTTATTAATCTGACGAACGGAAGTGGGCTGGAGGAAAAACTTGTTTTAGGCACTGACAGCATTTTTCGTTCAAAAATAATTAAAGGTGAAATAGATGAAACTTATTACTTAAAAATCGAATATAACAACGAAATATATACTTCGTCGTCTAAGATGCTGCCTCCTGTTCCCATTGACACGATCATTGTAATTAAACCTTTCATGTCGGGGCAAAAAGAACCTATTTTCAATCTTGCTTTTACCGATCCATTAAGTAAGGAAATTGATTATTATCGCTTTTTATTTTACTTGAATGATGAGCGGATTATGAAGAAAAATAATAGTTTTGGCTCTGCAGATATCTATGACGGCACTATTATTTCGACTATTTTTATGCTCTACGACGAAAATGTTAGGGATAACGACGGAGAAGTAGAGAATTTCTTAAAACCCGGAGATAAAGTCACTTTCGAAATTCAAACAATTAATCGATCAGCTTATCTCTTTTTCTCTTCTTTAGGAAGCGTTTCCAAATCCAATCCCAATTCCAATATCGAGGGTGGAGCCATAGGTTCTTTTTCTGCCTATTCGAAAAATGAAAAATCGATAATTCTAGCAAACGAATACTTTCCTGCGACGAAATAATTTTAGATGTTATCACAAAAGACAAGCAAGGAAAAATCTTGTGAAAAACAATAAAGCAAAGACTATTTCTACCAAATTATTTTGGTGAATTTTAAGCAATTTATAAATTTAAAACCACTCTTTTATCTCTCCTCTTTATCCTGCTTTTTGTCTCGAAAGTGAGATTTATTTAATAAGAAACATGTATTAAATATGTTTTAGCATGAATTTTTGAGTTGTGCGTTCGATTTTGTAAATGGCGAAAAGCTAAATTTATTCATCTCTATTTTATTTTTCTTATTTTTCTGTAAAATATTGGCACATTTTTTGTTGTATGCTCTTTTTGTGGAAAAACATTTCTTTTTGTGTACTGAAATCAGTATGTTTGTATTTTTTATTCCTCAAAATAAGGAAGTGAAAAAAACGAAAGACGCAGGAACGAGATGTAAATGTTGAAAATTTTATTACTCGCAGCCGAAAGAAAAAGGCTATGAGTCAATTTATATAATTGTCTGTTTGGGAGTCAAGCAAATATGTAGAGTGCAATTTGCGAAGATGAGAAATATGATGAGCAAAGGCTTAGAATAGTGAAATAGGAAGTTTGTTTTGTTCATGTCTGTTGTTTCTAAAGCTTCCTTCAACTAAATAAGTAAACATACATAACCTAAAATATTATTAACTATCGTAATATAAAAAATCGAGAAAATGAAAAAGAAATGAAGAGACAAACATCGCTGTTTACAACACAGGCTTAAAATAAGCCAAACCAATTTCATATACATGGTTGTGATACAATTGTATATAGAATAAAACAATTTGCAATAAAACAATTTTAACTAAACCAACTATCCCAAATCGCGTTTTGAGATAGTTAATCATTGAAAAATAATTATGAATAAACAAAATCTGGTTATGTTCCTCATATCGGGGATCGTTGTCTGTGTAGCTTTATATTGGCTGGTAAATGTACAAAATGACACAGCATACAATACCTATGAAGTCACTACCGTGGACACGAAATTCTTTGGAGGAAGCGATTACAGTCAAAATAAAGCTTTTAAACCATACAAACAAAAAGCCTATAAGGCAAATACCTCACAAAAAAATACTACAGGAGAAGAATTTCAGTTTTCTTCAGGAAGACATCAAGCTTCCGCAAAAAACAGTTCATCAACGACTGTTTACAACCAATCAGAAGAAGCTAGCACCTTTGGCTTTTCCAATTCACGAATATCTAAAAGAGAGCAACAAGATAACACATCTTTATCTCTTACCGCAAGCTCTTTAGCCTATGGAAGCGGAAAAACAGCAAACAACAATCAACAATTTGTTGCGATGAATGCTAATGGTGTAACCACTATTAACAGCAGCGTAAAAAATACCTCAGGGACTTCTATCAATCAACTAGGAACGAATCCTGGTGGTGGTGACGATGGATGGGATGACCTCGATGATGACGAAGACCCGATTGGAGTTGTGCCGGTAGGCGAAGCTATATGGTTCTTGCTTATTTCGGCAATGGCTTACGTTTTCTTTATATCGAAAAGAAAGTGGGCATAATAACAAGTAAAAAAACTACACAATGAAAAATATGTACAAAAAGAAAAGAAACATAAAATCAAGCCTCCTCCTTTTGGGAGGATTATTGATTGGTATCAGCAATCCGATAAGTGCTGATTTTGTCAATTACGGGAAAATTGCAATTGGTAATGCTTCCGTAAGTGAAGTTAAAATGAGTTCGAAGATCATTAACAAAAATGGAGCGAAAACCTATCTCCATTGTAGTTCATCTCCGAGCACCATATCAAAAGTAACGAATGTCGGAAGCTACAAGGCTGAGGATAATAGTGATATTTATCTGATGGCTGTTGACCAACAACAACATTCCTTCTTTGAATTAACAGAAACAGCAACAACTAAGGATGCTCAAAGCGCGACCTTGGTAAATGTAGCTTTGGACGGAGAATGGAATGGTCAGGAAATTGATTTGATCAGCGCTAAAAAAGGTTCAGATGCAAATACATTTAAACTTGGCAAACTCTATCACTACAACGCAGCTACAACAGTCAACAATATGACAGGCGACTGGATTTCAGCCCATAGCATGATGCCAGTTCTTAGAACTCGCATTGATGG
>DAIOHI010000289.1:1395-3967 GCA_036744815.1 Paludibacteraceae bacterium | reverse complement strand
GCGAATGTGATAAATGATGATGTAAAAAATAACGCGCAAATTCCTGTTTATAAAGTTCAGTTGTTTGCAAAAAAAACGAAATTGAGTTTAAATGCAGCCGATTTCAAAGGCATAAAAAATATAAGTTATTACGAAGAAAATAACTTGTATAAATACACTGCCGGAAATGAAAGCGAGTACCGTAAAATAGTTTCGTTGAAGGAGGAAATCAGCGCGAAGTTTCCCGATGCTTTTATTGTTGCATTTTTAAACGATAAGAAAATATCGGTTGCTGATGCGTTGAAAGTAGCTAAATAACTATTGGATGAATAAAAGTTTTTAACGAAGCAAGTAGTTCGTTTTACTTATAACTTGTTGATTAGATTAATGTTTTAAAATATATATGGCAAAGAAAATACTTACACGTGAAGTTAAGGTTGGTTTGTTGGCAATAACTTCAATATTTATACTGTTTTTTGGATTGAACTTTTTAAAAGGAATTGATATATTCAAATCAACCAATGATTATTATGCTGTATTCGATCGTGTTGACGGATTGGTTAAATCGTCGCCTGTTCAAATAAAAGGATTTAAGGTTGGGCAGGTTGAGGAAGTAAAATATGATTTTAGAAAAGAAGAATCTTTTGTTGTTAAAATATCGGTGGTAAAAGATATTCAACTTCCGGAAGGCGCAATCATCGAGCTTTTCGACGATGGATTGATGGGCGGAAAAGCCATTCGTTTGACTTTCGATACTGAAGATTTTGCTTCTCAAAACACCTTTCATCAATCGGGCGATACTTTATCGTCGGAAATATCCATTGGCTTGATGGGAGTGCTTGAGCATGATTTATTGCCTCAAGTAGAAAATATCGCTTCGCAAGCAGACTCTCTGATCCGCTCGTTGCGGACAATAAGCGAAGGTGATGCCCTTAAAAATAGCCTTGCCTCTATAGAAACAACTACCGCTAATTTGGCGCAAGGAAGCATCCAACTGAAGCGTCTTATGAACAACGATCTTCCGAAAATTTTGGGTAATGTCGATGTGTTGACTTCCGACTTCAAACAGCTATCAGGTAATTTGAAAAATGTAGATTTTTCAGCTACGGTTGACTCTATAAATTATACTATTTCGAACCTGAAAATGCTAACCGAAAAACTAAATAGCAATGAAGGCTCTCTAGGGTTGCTTTTAAATGATAAAAATCTGTATATCAATCTTTCGAATACTGCATCAAGCGCTAATGAATTATTGATCGATTTGCAAAAAACGCCTAAAAAATACGTGCATTTTTCTTTATTCGGACGGAAATAAATAGATGTCCTTATTTTAATTGATTATAAATAACAAAATCATTAAAAAAATATCTACTTATGATTTTTTAGCGCCAAAAATATCTTATAAACAAGCCTTTCATCCAGCTTTCGTTTTTTTATTTTTCTATTTTTCTTTTAAATTGTTAACTCCCTTAGTGTGAATAGTTAAAGTTGTTTTGTTTAGGTTATGTTGCTGGTGAATAGATTGTTATAATAATGTGTTGATAGTAAAACAAATACAATCTCTAAAAAAGAGAGCAATAAATTAGGATTTGTTTTTCTGCAAATAGTTTCACAATTTTGTACTCCTTAGGTATTTTTAGGAAAACAGCCTTACTTAAGCTTTATTCCAGGGTTTAGCGAACAAAATGTTTATTTGGACGGAAGTCTTTATCTCTTTGTCTTTATATTTATGAGTCAGAATTGTCAATTATTGTGGGATCGTTGTTTAAAGGTTATTAAAGACAATATTAGCGAAACTTCGTATAATACGTGGTTTGCGCCTATTGTACCTTTGCAATATGAGAGCAATGTATTTGTTTTACAAGTCCCGAGTCAATTTTTTGTAGAGTATATCGAGGAAAAATACATCGATTTATTGAGAATGACGCTGTATCGAGAGGTGCAAGTAGGTACTCGCTTGGAATATCGTGTGCTGATTGATAAATCGAGCGGTAAAGGAACTCAGATTCCGAGTGCCGTTGAACAACCGAAACCAAAAACAACCGTTCAACAAAGTACTTATACAAGCCCTTACGCACGCCCTCAACTGCCGGAACTTGATCCGCAATTGAATCCGGCTTATAATTTCAACAATCTGATTGAAGGAGCAAGCAATAAGTTGGCTCGTACAGCAGGAATCAGCATTGGCAACGATCCGGGAAAAACGATTTTCAATCCTTTGTTCGTTTATGGCGAATCGGGTGTGGGGAAAACTCACTTGGCTAATGCCATCGGTGTGATGACCAAACAGCTACATCCGGAAAAACGCGTACTTTATGTTTCGGCTAATACTTTTCAGATTCAATATACCGATGCGGTTCGTAATAATACGGTAAACGACTTCTTGAATTTTTATCAAACAATTGATGTGTTGATATTGGACGATATTCAAGAGTTTTCGGGAAAAACAGGAACGCAAAACACTTTTTTCCATATATTCAATCATTTGCACCAAACAGGAAAACAGTTGGTACTTACTTCCGATCGTTCGCCTATTGTGATGCAAGGAATGGAACAGCGTTTGCTCACTCGCTTTAAATGGGGATTGTCGGCA